>NZ_JAEIMH010000183.1:0-3300 GCF_016464295.1 Streptomyces sp. N35
AGCGCTCCCTTCACACGGAAGAGGCCACTGGTCCGACCCCAGTACCCCCCCCCCGGACAAGGGGCCCGCGAGATTCCGTACCCCGCGAACTTCTTGCTTTTCAGGGGCATTTGGCGTTCCCGGTGGCAGTTGGCGCAATTCGAGTAAATAGTTCCGCGGTCACTGCATACGGCCCACAAGTTCCCGCAGACGGCGGGCATTTCGCAGGCGTTGTTCGTAAGTCGCGCCGAGGGTGAGGAGCAGCATTCCGGCCGCGGCCGGCGGCAGCCAGCGGGGGAGTGCTCCGACCACCTGCACGACATACGGGGCGAGTTCGTGCAGGGCCACCAGGGCGAGCGTGAGGCCGCCGAGGGCGAGTGGGGCCTGCAGCCGGTGGCGCGCGCCGAGCAGCGTGACGAGCAGGGCCGCCGAGCCGAGCAGCAGCGGGCGCAGCCAGTGCGGATCGCCCCAGGCGGCGGCGAGGCTGGGCAGCAGCGTCACCGCGAGGCCGGGCCCGTACGCCGGCCAGGATGAGGCCTCGGTGTCACGGCGGCGGCGCAGGAGTCCGATGACGAGGGCCGGGACGGTCGCCGGCAGGGTGTACGCCTCGGGTGTGGTGATGTCCGAGGCGGCCAGGCGGACCCATGTGGCGAGCAGGAAGAGGGCGCCCGCGAGGTACGCCGCGGCGGGGCGGCGGTCGGCGCGCAGGGCTGTGGCCGAGGCGACGACGCCGACCAGGGCCAGCGTCAGGGACAGGGCGGGCGCGTCCGTCGAGGCGAGCCCGAGGGCGAGCACGGCAGCGGCTGCGCCGGCGAGCTCCGCGGACAGCGCGTAGGGCTTGGCGCGCAGACGGGCGCCGAGCAGCGCGGTTGCCGCGGGGATGACCAGCAGGACGAACGCGGCCCGGTGGGCGGGCAGTTCACCCGCGGACGGGAGGGCCAGGGCCAGGCCCGTGGCGGCGGCGACGGCCGTGACGGCGAGCGTGGACTGTGCCACGCCGTGCGGGTGCAGGGCCGTGGCGGCGAACGTGAGGGTCAGGAGGAGGCCGAGCGTGGTGAACGTGGCCGCTTCGGTCGCCAGGGCGAGCAGGGTCGCCGTCAGGGCGGAGGCGTAGAAGCAGACCAGGGCCGTGACGGCGAGGGCGCGGCCGGGTGCGGCAGCTGTCGATGGCCGCGGCGCCTTGTCGGCTGCCGGCCCGTGCGCCTCCTCGGGCGGCAGTGCGCGGGCCGCGAGCAGCGCCGCGGTCAGGGCGAGTGCGGCCAGCGTGAGGTGTGCGGTGAGCTCCGCGGCGTGGGCGAGGCGGAGCGACAGGGGCAGCGTGGCGAGTGCGGCCCACAGGGCCCCGGCGGCGCCGACAGCGGCCGGCGTACGCCAGGTGCGGCCCTCGCCCCCGCGATACGCGGCCCCGAGCACGGCCGCGACGATCAGCAGCGCGGCGGCCACGGCGAGACCGTCGGCCCCCGCCACCGCCTCACGGTGTGCGGCGCCCTGCCACACCTCGCCGAGCTGCTGTGCCGGGCCGAGCACCGAAGCGCCGAGCGCCGGCACGGTCCAGGCGAGGACCAGGACATGGACGAGGGCACAGGCGGCGGCCAGACCCCGCCGTACCGGCCGCGGCAGTGCGCTCCGTACGAGCGTCAAAAGGGCCGCCGCGCACAGCAGTTCGGCCACGACCGCCCACTCGCCGGGCAGGAGTGTGCGCAGGACACCGCCGGTCGCGATGAGGACGGCGAGGGCGGCGACCGCCGCCGCGCCGGTCGCGAGTTCGGTGCGCGGGGCGCGCCAAGCGGCGTGGAGGGCGATCGCGGCGGCGAACAGCAGGTGGCCGGCGGCCTCGGCGGCGGCTGCGGGCGTCGCGGCGTCCAGGACCAGGCCCGTGGCCGTGAGCAGGCCGCACACACCGACCGCTGCCGCACCCGCACCGGCCGTCACCCGCGCCGGCACCCGCGTGAGATGCGGCGCGGCCGTCGTGGAGGCGGCCGAGGTGACGAGCAGGGCGGCGCTCAGCAGGTGCGGACCCGCATCCGACGACGCCCACCAGAGCAGCAGCGGAAGTTGGGCGGCGGCCACGCCTGCCGGAAGCGGCAGATGCAGATCCCGTACGAGCAGGCCGTAGGCCGTCCAGAGCGAGGCGAGGACGGCGCACGCGGCGGCCGCGTAGGCGAGCGGGTCGGTGTCCGGCAGGGCGGCGGCGTGCAGTGCGTACGCGTCGAGGACCGTCAGGAGCAGGCCGACCGCCGCGATCGCCTCGGCCGTCGCGGACAGGCCGCGGCGCAGGAGGAACACGGGCAGCGCCAGCGCGCCCAGGGTGATTGTGCCGAGTACCGCACTGCGCCCGCCGATGCCCATGGAGCCCCAGCTCACGAGGGTGAAGGCGATCGCCGCGATGGCCAGCAGGATGCCGCCGAGGGCCAGCAGGACGTTCTGCACACCAGGGGCAGCGGTCTCGCGCTGAGCTTGCGGACCCGCAGTCCCGAGCCCTGAACCCGGGCCCGTCGTCGCAGGAGTACGCGGGGACCAGGTCTGGGGCGCGGGCGGTGCGCTCTGCTGCAGGATGCTGACCAGCCAGGCCCTGCGGGCCAGCAACTGGGCGCGGCGGGCGTCCAGTCGGGAGAGTTCGAGGTCGAGGATGCGCAGTTCCTCGGCCGGCGGCGGAATGCTCGTCATGGCACGGAGTGTGGCCCGCGTCATACGGCCGCGGATGCGCTCACGTACTCATCTCCCGCTGAGTACGTCCCGGGGCGACACTGGAGCCATGGACTGGAGTCACTACCGCTTCCGGAGTGTCTGGGACCTGCCGGCGGCGCCGGACGCGGTGTTCAGGGTGCTCGAGGAGGTGGAGGCGTACCCCTCCTGGTGGCGGGAGATCCGCGAGACGATCCGGCACGACGAGGACACCGGGGTGGTGCGGATCCGGTCCTTCCTGCCGTACGAACTGCTCGTCACCGTCCGCTCCGCACGGCGCGATCCCGACGCCGGAGTGCTCGAAGTGGCCGCGAGCGGGGACCTGCAGGGGTGGGCCCGGTGGACCGTCTCCTCGTACAACGGCGGGTCGCGTGCGGTGTACGAGCAGGAAGTGCGGGTGCAGCGGGGGCTGATGCGGCGGTTCGCCGTGCCGGGGCGGCCGGTGTTTCTGCTCAACCACGCGTTGATGATGCGCAACGGGAGGCGCGGCCTGGTCGGATACCTGGCTCAGCGGTGAGAACGGGTTTGAACCGAGGCCGTCCCGACCTGTATGGTTCAGTGCGTTCCCGGGCGATTAGCTCAGTGGGAGAGCGCTTCGTTCACACCGAAGAGGTCACTGGTTCGAACCCAGTATCG
>NZ_JAEIMH010000184.1:0-3270 GCF_016464295.1 Streptomyces sp. N35
CCCCCCCCCCGGCCCCGCCTGGCCCGCCGGCCCCCCGCTGCCCGCCGGCGGCGTCCGCCCCGCCGACCTCAGCCCCCGGGTGCTCAGCCCCGTCGAGGACGGCGACCCCGAACCCCTGCGCGGCTGGCTCGCGGGACTCGGCGTACGACCGGAGAAGCCGGTGCGGTTGGTCTGAGCCACCGCCACCGCCACCGCGCCACCCCCGCCACCGCCACCGCCACCACGATCGCAACCGCCACCGTCGCCGCCACGACCGCAACCGCTCACCCGGAGTGCCACGTTCCGTTCACGTCAATCCGCAACGAACGGTGACGGAATGCGTGCTTAATGTGATGTGCTGGGACCGACCGCCGACTGGCACAGCTCGGCGCACGTTCCAGCAGCCGCCGGCCACCGATCGATGAGCACGAGAGCACCGATCGCGGCCGGCCACAGCAGAGGCAGGACCCGGGGGACGAGGGAGGGGAGCGGCATGGGTGGCGGCAGAGTGCCGAAAAACGCAACGTCCGGCGCGGGAGCGCCGATCAGGCGCTGGGAGTCCGGCGCCCTCGCCCACGCCGTGAGCGACCCCTTCGGCCAGGGCCCGCTGCCCTGGCTGCGCGGCAGCGAGCACTACTTCGACGACACGGGCCAGGTCGTCCCCTGGTACATCGACCACGCCCCGGCGCCGGGCGCCCGTATCCCCGCGCCCCGCAGCACCACGGGACCGCGCACGGCCGACGATGTGCACCAGCAGGTCAAGGGATTCACCTCTACGGGTGCCGCCGCCCCGGGCGAATCCATCGACTTCCACATCACCGTGGACCCGCCGCAGCAGTTCGGCGTCGACATCTACCGGATCGGGCACTACGGAGGCGACGGCGCCTCGAAGATCACCACGAGCCCCCGGCTCTCCGGCATCGTCCAGCCGCCCCCGCTGGCCGCCGACCGCACGGTCTCCTGCCACCACTGGTGGCTCTCCTGGCGGCTGCAGATCCCGAGTTACTGGAACACGGGCGCGTACGTGGCGGTCCTGACCACCGCCGACGGCTACCGCTCGCACATCCCGTTCACGGTCCGCGACGACCGCCCGGCGGATCTGCTGCTCCTGCTCCCGGACGTGACCTGGCAGGCGTACAACCTCTACCCGGAGGACGGCCGCACGGGCGCCAGCCTCTACCACGCCTGGGACGAACAGGGCTCGCTGCTCGGCGAGAGCGACGCCGCCATCACGGTCTCCTTCGACCGCCCGTACGCGGGCGCGGGACTGCCGCTCCACGTGGGCCACGCCTACGACTTCATCCGCTGGGCCGAGCGCTACGGCTATGACCTCGCGTACGCCGATACGCGCGATCTGCACGCGGGACGCGTCGATCCGACCCGCTACCGGGGCCTGGTCTTCCCGGGCCACGACGAGTACTGGTCGGTGCCGATGCGCCGCACCACGGAGCAGGCCCGTGACGGCGGCACCTCCCTGGTCTTCCTCTCCGCCAACACCATGTACTGGCAGGTGGAGTTGAGCCCCTCGCCCTCCGGCGTCCCCGACCGCCTGCTCACCTGCCGCAAGCGCCGCGGTCCGGGCAGGCCCGCGCTCTGGCGTGAAGTGGACCGCGCGGAACAGCAGTTGATGGGCATCCAGTACGCGGGCCGGGTCCCCGAGCCGTCGCCCCTCGTCGTACGCAATGCGGACCACTGGCTGTGGGACGCGACCGGAGCGCACGAAGGGGATGAGATCGAGGACCTGGTCGCGGGCGAGGCCGACCGCTACTACCCGCGCACCCCGCTGCCCGAGCACCAGGGCCGCATCCTGCTCGCGCACTCCCCCTACCGGGACGGCGACGGGGCCAAGCGCCACCAGGAGACGTCCCTGTACCGGGCACCGTCCGGCGCGCTGGTCTTCGCGTCCGGGACCTTCGCGTGGTCACCGGCGCTGGACCGGCCGGGCCATGTGGACACCCGTATCCAGCGGGCGACCGCCAATCTGCTCGACCGCATCTGCAAGCGCGACTGAGACAGCCGACCTGCGGCAGCCACCCGCGGCAGCCACCTGAGGCGGCCGTCCAAGGCCGTCGACCACGGCAGCCGACCATGGCCGCCATCCGAGGCAGCCCTTGAGGCCGCCACCCACGGCAGCCCACCGAGGCCGCCACCTGAGCAGCCCACCGAGGCGCGCGGACCGCCGCGTTGCCCCACCCCTGGTCAGCGGCACCTTCGCGATAGGCGAGAATCGGACCGCTGGCCGAAACGACGGGGAGGAACCATGCCCGGATTCGTAGAAAAGCCCGAGCCGATCGAGGTGCCGGGCCTGGTGCACCTGCACACCGGCAAGGTGCGCGACCTGTACCAGAACGAAGCGGGCGACCTCGTGATGGTCGCCAGCAACCGCACCTCCGCGATGGACTGGGTGCTGCCCACGGAGATCCCCGACAAGGGCCGCATCCTCACACAGCTGTCCCTGTGGTGGTTCGACCAGCTCGCGGACCTCGTCCCGCACCACGTCCTGTCCACCGAGCTGCCGGCCGGTGCGCCCGCGGACTGGGCGGGCCGGGTCCTGATCTGCAAGTCCCTGGCGATGGTCCCGGTCGAGTGCGTCGCGCGCGGCTATCTCACGGGCTCCGGCCTCGTCGAGTACGAGCAGAGCCGCACGGTCTGCGGCCTCGCCCTGCCCGAGGGCCTGGTCGACGGCTCGGAGCTGCCCGCCCCGATCTTCACGCCCGCGATGAAGGCCGCGGTCGGCGAGCACGACGAGAACGTGTCGTACGAGGAAGTGGCCCGCGAAGTCGGCGCCGAGACCGCCGCCCAGCTGCGCCAGACGACCCTGGCGGTCTACGGCCGCGCCCGGGACATCGCCCGTGACCGGGGCATCATCCTCGCGGACACCAAGTTCGAGTTCGGCTACGAGGGCGAGACGCTGGTCATCGCGGACGAGGTCCTCACGCCGGACTCCTCGCGCTTCTGGCCCGCGGCCGAGTGGCAGCCGGGGCAGACCCAGCCGTCCTTCGACAAGCAGATCATCCGGAACTGGCTGAAGTCCTCCGAGGCCGGCTGGGTCCGCCAGGGCCCGCAGGGCGAGAACCCGCCCCCGCCGCTGTCGCCCGAAATCGTGGAGCGCACCCGCTCGCGCTACATCGAGGCGTACGAGCTGCTGACAGGGACGGCCTGGTAACCGCGCACGCCGCGCACGCGAAAGGCCCCCGGTGAACACCGGGGGCCTTCTGCTTTATGGGGCGAACGGCGAGGGTCGAACTCGCGACCTCAACCTTGGGAAGGGTGCGCTCTACCAACTGAGCT
>NZ_JAEIMH010000185.1:0-259 GCF_016464295.1 Streptomyces sp. N35
GGACCCGGGCGCCGCCTACTGGGCGGCACCGGACCTGGGGCCATCCGAGGGGCCCACGCACCGATGAACGCCGATGGGGCGCCCCCCCTCACGGTGGGACGCCCCATCGGGACAACGCTCAGACGATGCTCACTCGCCGGACAGCACGGCCTGCGCGGCGGCGCGGGCCTCCTCCGCCGACTCCGCGGCACGCGCGGCGGCAGCGGGCCCCCCGGCCCCGGGGGGGGGGGGCACGGGGGGGGGGGCGCGCGCGCAAGGG
>NZ_JAEIMH010000185.1:269-2889 GCF_016464295.1 Streptomyces sp. N35
GCCAGCCCGGCCGGGGCGGGGGCGCGGCCCCCCCCCCCCGCCCCCGCGGCACGCGCGGCGGCGGCGGCACGCCCGCACGGGGCGAGCGTGTACTTGGCGAGCGTCGCGCGCACATAGGCGATCGACGCGGCACCCATGGACAGGGAGGTCACACCGAGACCGGTCAGCACGCAGGCGAGCAGCGGGTCGGAAGCCGCCTCACCACACACACCACAGCTCTTTCCCTCGGCCTTCGCGGCCTCGGCCGACAGCGCCACCAGGTCGAGCAGCGCGGGCTGCCACGGGTCCTGAAGACGCGACACGGCACCGACCTGACGGTCGGCTGCGAAGGTGTACTGCGCGAGGTCATTGGTACCGATCGAGAGGAACTCGACCTCCTGCAGCACCGACCGCGCACGCAGCGCGGCGGACGGAATCTCCACCATCGCGCCGAACTTCGCCTGCAGCCCCGCCGCACGGCAGGCGTCGGCGAACGCCTTGGCGTCCGCGCGGTCCGCCACCATCGGCGCCATGACCTCGAGGTACACCGGCAGACCCTCGGCAGCCTTCGCGAGAGCCGTCAGCTGCGTCTGCATGACCTCGGGGTGCTCGAGCAGCGAACGCAGACCACGGACGCCGAGCGCCGGGTTGGGCTCGTCGGCCGGCGTCAGGAAGTCCAGCGGCTTGTCGGCGCCTGCGTCCAGCGCACGCACCACGACACGGCCCTCGGGAAAGGCCTCGAGCACCTTGCGGTACGCCTCGACCTGCTTCTCCTCGGAAGGCGCCTTCTTGCTGTCGTCCAGGAAGAGGAACTCGGTGCGGAACAGACCCACACCTTCCGCACCCGCCTCGACCGCGGCCGGCACATCGGCCGGACCGCCGATGTTGGCGAGCAGCGGCACCTTGTGCCCGTCGGACGTGGCACCTGGCCCCGACGAAGCGGCCAGCGCGGCCTTGCGCTCCTCGGCCGCCGCCTCCAGCTCCGCACGCTTCTCGGCCGTCGGGTCGACGAAGATCTCACCGGTGCTGCCGTCCACCGCGACGACGGTGCCCTCGGGCAGCTCGCCGGCGCCCGGAAGCGCCACGACGGCGGGGACGCCGAGCGCACGCGCGAGGATCGCGCTGTGGCTGGTCGGCCCACCCTCCTCGGTCACGAAGCCGAGCACCAGCGCCGGGTCCAGCAGCGCGGTGTCGGCCGGCGCCAGGTCCCGGGCGATCAGCACGTACGGCTTGTCGCTGTCCGGAACGCCGGGCATCGGCACACCGAGCAGCCGCGCCACGATGCGGTTCCGCACGTCGTCCAGGTCGGCCACGCGGCCGGCCATGTACTCGCCGGCCCCCGCGAGCAGCTCGCGGTAGTGCGAGAACGCGTCGTACACACCGCGCTCGGCGGTGGAACCGACGGCAATACGACGGTCCACGTCGGCCATCAGCTCAGGGTCCTGAGCGATCATGGCCTGCGCCTCGAGCACCGCCTGCGCCTCGCCGCCGGCCAGATTGCCCCGCGCGTTCAGATCGGCGGCCACAGCCTCGACCGCCTGCCGGGCGCGCCCCTGTTCGCGCTCGGCCTCCTCCGCGGGAATCTGCTTGGCCGGCGGCTCGAGTACCGCCGTGCCCATGTGCCGAACCTCGCCGATCGCCACACCGTGGCTCACGCCGACGCCTCGCAGCGTTGTCTCCATTTCACCGTCTCCGATAGTTGCGACGGTCCGAGCCGCCGCGGTGGATGTCGTACCTGCCGCCGTGGGCGGCGATGACGTCACTTCCAGCTGAAGAGAGCGTCGCCGGACTTGACGTCGCCGTCCTCGATGACGTCCGCCAGGGACTCGGCCGTGGCCTCGAGCGCCACGATCGGGCAGACCGGCGACTTGCCGGCAGCCTCGACGGCCGCGGGGTCCCAGCGCACGACGGCCTGGCCGCGCTGCACGGTGTCGCCCTTGTTGACGAGAAGTTCGAAGCCTTCGCCGTTGAGCTGAACAGTGTCGATGCCCAGGTGCGTCAGCACGCCATGGCCCTCACTGTCGACGACGACGAAAGCGTGGGGGTGAAGCGAGACAACAACGCCATCGACGGGCGAGACGGCATCGCCGGCCTCGCGCACGGGGTCGATAGCGGTACCGGGGCCGACCATCGCACCGGAGAAGACCGGATCGGGCACGGCCGCGAGCCCGATGGCCCGGCCGGCGAGGGGGGACGTCACAGACGTCATGAGGAGCCTCCCAGGGGTGGAGAGTCTGTACACGCCGTCACTACCTGTCCCGGACGGCGCACTGTTCAGAAGCGTAAGTCATAAGAAGTCCCGCTTCCGCACAACTAGTCCCGGTTCAACGGACCTAGGACCTTCCAGCGCCGATTTGCGTCCGCCCGAAGCGGGATGTACTGTCGTACTCCTGCCCGGGACGACGGAGCGCTACTGGCGCCCGACCCAGGCAACCTCAATCAAGCTAGATCCTAACTCTGAATCTAGTCCTGCGTGCTCGCAGGAGGATGGTCAGAGAGACGGAAAATGCCTGATAGAGTTTGAAACACCGAAGGGAAGCCCGGAGGAAAGCCCCAGAGAATATCTCTGCGGGTGAGTACAAAGGAAGCGTCCGTTCCTTGAGAACTCAACAGCGTGCCAAAAGTCAACGCCAGATTGACA
>NZ_JAEIMH010000186.1:0-2889 GCF_016464295.1 Streptomyces sp. N35
GGCGCCCAGTCCCGGGCGACCACCTGGTGGATGGTGCCCAACGGCATCGACATCACGGACCCGCCCGCCATCGCCGCCGCCGCGGACAAGCCGGAGATCGTCTCGGGCACCGACCCGTCGGGCCCGACCATCTCGGTCGACGGCACGGACGTCGCCGGCCCGATCCGTACGCAGGAAGTGACCTCCAAGGTCAGCGCGGTCAGCGCGGTGCCCGAGGTGCGCACCCGGATCACCGAACTGCAGCGCTCCATCGCCGCGGCCGCCGAGAAGGGCATCGTCGTCGAGGGCCGTGACATCGGCACCACCGTGCTGCCGGACGCCGATCTCAAGGTCTTCCTGACCGCCTCGCCCGAGGCCCGCGCCGCCCGCCGCAGCGGCGAGCTCAAGGGCGCGGACGTCAACGCCACCCGTGAGGCCCTGCTCAAGAGGGACGCGGCCGACTCCGGCCGCAAGACCTCCCCGCTCGCCAAGGCGGACGACGCCGTCGAGGTCGACACCAGCGACCTCACGCTGCAGCAGGTCATCGAGTGCGTGGTCACCCTGGTCGAGGAGAAGCGGGCCGCGAAGTGACCCACGGGGAGACCGCCGCGTCCGAGCGGGGTGCGGAGGTAGGCCGCAAGATCGGCGTCGGGCTGATGTACGGCCTGTGGAAGCCGCGCGTCCTGGGCGCCTGGAAGGTGCCCGCGAGCGGCCCGGTGATCTTCGCCGTGAACCACTCGCACAATGTCGACGGCCCCATGGTGATGGGGACGGCGCCGCGGCCCACGCACTTCCTGATCAAGAAGGAAGCGTTCATCGGGCCGCTGGATCCGTTCCTGACCGGGATCGGCCAGCTCAAGGTGGACCGCTCGACCGCGGACCGGACGGCGATCACCGGGGCGCTGGACGTCCTGACCGCGGGCGGCGTCCTGGGAATCTTTCCGGAGGGCACCCGGGGCGACGGCGACTTCGCCTCGCTGCGCGCCGGGCTCGCGTATTTCGCGGTCCGCAGCGGTGCGCCGATAGTCCCGGTGGCCGTACTGGGAAGCACAGACCGTCCCGGACGGTTGATAAAGGGGCTGCCGGCGCTCCGCAGCCGTATCGACGTGGTCTTCGGTGACCCCTTCGACGCGGGCGACGGCAGCGGACGGCGGACGCGCAAGGCCCTCGACGAGGCGACCCTGCGGATCCAGGAGCGGCTGACCGGCCACCTGGAAAACGCCAGGCGCCTCACGGGGCGCTGAGTAAGACTTGAAGCACCGCGTCGCACCCGGCACCGGGTGGGAACGCGGTGAGTAGTGGCCCGCGCGCCTGCGTGGTCCATCGATGACCGATGACAGAGGTACGGACTTCATGAACGACCAGATCCCCGCAGAGGGCGCGCACGAGCACGAGCACGACCACGGCGCGCTCGGCGAGGCGGAGTACGCGGAGTTCATGGAGCTCGCCGCGGAAGAGGGCTTCGACATCGAGGAGGTCGAAGGCGCGATCGAGGAGGCCGGGCACGGCCCGCTCCCCGTGGTCGCCGTCGTCGGCCGCCCCAATGTCGGCAAGTCGACCCTGGTGAACCGCGTCATCGGCCGCCGCGAGGCCGTCGTCGAGGACAAGCCCGGCGTCACCCGCGACCGCGTCACGTACGAGGCCGAGTGGGCCGGCCGCCGCTTCAAGCTCGTCGACACCGGCGGCTGGGAGCAGGACGTCCTCGGCATCGGCGCCTCCGTCCCCGCCCCGGCCCAGGACGCCCTCGGGGCCCCCGCCGCCGTGATCTTCCTCGGGGGGGCCACCCTCGGCGGCACCGACACCGACGCGGCCGTCGTCAAGCTGCTCCGCAAGGCCAAGAAGCCCGTCGTGCTGTGCGCCAACAAGGTCGACGGCCCGAGCGGCGAAGCCGACGCGCTGGCCCTGTGGTCCCTCGGCATCGGCGAACCGCACCCGGTCTCCTCGCTGCACGGCCGCGGTACGGGTGACATGCTCGACGCCGTCCTCGAGGCGCTGCCCGACGCGCCCCAGCAGACCTTCGGCGGCCCCGGTGTCGGCGGCCCGCGTCGTATCGCCCTGATCGGCCGCCCGAACGTCGGCAAGTCCTCGCTCCTGAACAAGGTGGCCAAGGAGGACCGCGTCGTCGTCAACGAGATGGCCGGCACCACCCGCGACCCGGTCGACGAGCTGATCAACCTCGGCGGTGTCACCTGGAAGTTCATCGACACCGCGGGTATCCGCAAGAAGGTCCACCTGCAGTCCGGCGCCGACTACTACGCCTCGCTCCGTACCGCCGCCGCGGTCGAGAAGGCCGAGGTCGCCGTGATCCTGATCGACGGCGCGGACTCGATCAGCGTGCAGGACCAGCGCATCGTCACGATGGCGGTGGAGGCCGGACGCGCCATCGTCATGGCGTACAACAAGTGGGACACCCTCGACGAGGAGCGCCGCTACTACCTCGAGCGCGAAATCGAGACCGAGCTCGGCCAGGTCGCCTGGGCGCCGCGCGTGAACGTCTCGGCGCGTACCGGCCGCCATATGGAGAAGCTGGTTCCGGCGATCGAGACGGCCCTCGCGGGCTGGGAGACCCGGGTGCCGACCGGGCGCCTCAACTCCTTCCTCGGCGAGCTGGTCGCCGCCCACCCGCACCCCGTGCGCGGCGGCAAGCAGCCCCGCATCCTCTTCGGCACGCAGGCCGGCACGAAGCCCCCGCGCTTCGTGCTCTTCGCCTCCGGCTTCATCGAGGCGGGCTACCGCCGCTTCATCGAGCGCCGGCTGCGCGAGGAGTTCGGCTTCGAGGGGACGCCGATCCACATCTCGGTGCGGGTGCGCGAGAAGCGCAGCAAGAAGAAGTAACGGTCGGACTTCCGGTCGTACGAAGGGAGCCCCCCGCGGGCCGGCGGGGGGGCGTCCGGGGGGGGGGGGGTGGAG
>NZ_JAEIMH010000187.1:0-2509 GCF_016464295.1 Streptomyces sp. N35
GAGCCGGAGCGGCGGCCTGCGGGGCCGGGGCAGCGGGAGCCGGGGTGGGCGCCGGAGCCGGAGCCGCGGGCTGGGCCGGAGCCTCCTGGGCCGGGGCGGCGGGCGCGGCCGGAGCGGCAGCGGCCGGAGCGGCACCCGGTGCACCGATGACGGCGAGCTTGGCGCCGACCTCGGCGGTCTCGTCCTCGCCGACCGTGATCTCGAGCAGCACACCGGCGACGGGCGACGGGATCTCGGTGTCGACCTTGTCCGTGGAGACCTCGAGCAGCGGCTCGTCGGCCTCGACGGACTCGCCGACCTCCTTGAGCCAGCGGGTCACGGTGCCCTCGGTGACCGACTCGCCCAGGGCGGGCAGGGTCACACCGGTGCCCGTGGCGCCGCCACCCGAGGAGGCGGGCGCGGCGGCCGGAGCCGGCGCGGCGGGGGCCTCGGCCTGCGGGGCCGGAGCCTCCTGGGCCGGGGCGGGAGCGGCGGGAGCCTCGGCCTGAGCCGGGGCGGGGGCGGCAGCGGGGGCGCCGCTGCCGTCGTCGATCAGGGCCAGCTCGGCGCCGACCTCGACCGTCTCGTCCTCGGCGACCTTGATGGACGCGAGGATGCCGGCGGCAGGCGAGGGGATCTCGGTGTCGACCTTGTCGGTCGACACCTCGAGCAGCGGCTCGTCGGCCTCGACGCGCTCGCCCTCGGCCTTCAGCCAACGGGTGACAGTGCCCTCGGTGACGCTCTCGCCGAGCGCCGGAAGGGTTACGGAAACCGCCATGGTTTCTGTTGCTCCTTTAAGTGCGGAAAAGTTCGTGGGGCCCCGAGGGCTGTTAGTCGTGGGAGTGCAGCGGCTTGCCGGCCAGCGCCAGGTGCGCCTCGCCGAGCGCCTCGTTCTG
Organism: Streptomyces sp. N35; assembly: GCF_016464295.1. NCBI lineage: Bacteria > Bacillati > Actinomycetota > Actinomycetes > Kitasatosporales > Streptomycetaceae > Streptomyces > Streptomyces sp. N35. The sequence continues at coordinate 876 of NZ_JAEIMH010000187.1, forward strand.
CGTCGGGTGCGCGTGGATCAGCTGCGCGACCTCGGCAGGCAGCGCCTCCCAGTTGTAGATCAGCTGGGCTTCGCCGACCTGCTCGCCCATACGGTCACCGACCATGTGGACGCCGACGACGGCACCGTCCTTGACCTGGACCAGCTTGATCTCACCGGCGGTCTTGAGGATCTTCGACTTGCCGTTGCCCGCCAGGTTGTACTTGAGGGCGACGACCTTGTCCGCACCGTAGATCTCCTTGGCCTTGGCCTCGGAGAGACCGACCGAGGCGACCTCGGGGTGGCAGTACGTCACCTTCGGCACACCGTCGTAGTCGATCGGGACGACCTTCATCCCGGCCAGACGCTCTGCCACCAGGATGCCCTCGGCGAAGCCGACGTGCGCGAGCTGGAGGGTCGGGACGAGGTCACCGACGGCCGAGACGGTCGGCACGTTGGTCTGCATGTACTCGTCGACGAGGACGTAGCCGCGGTCCATCGCGACGCCCTGCTCCTCGTAACCGAGGCCCTGCGAGACCGGGCCGCGGCCGATGGCGACCAGGAGGACCTCGGCCTCGAAGGTCTTGCCGTCGGCGAGGGTGACCTTGACGCCGTTCTGGGTGTACTCGGCGGACTGGAAGAACGTGCCGAGGTTGAACTTGATGCCGCGCTTGCGGAAGGCGCGCTCCAGGATCTTGGAGCTGTTCTCGTCCTCGACCGGGACGAGGTGCTTGAGGCCCTCGACGATGGTGATGTCGGCACCGAAGGACTTCCACGCCGAGGCGAACTCGACGCCGATGACGCCGCCGCCCAGGATGATCGCGGACTCCGGGACGCGGTCAAGGACGAGCGCGTGGTCCGAGGAGATGATGCGGTTGCCGTCGATCTCCAGACCCGGCAGCGACTTCGGCACGGAGCCGGTCGCGAGAAGAATGTGGCGGCCCTGGATGCGCTGGCCGTTCACGTCCACCGAGGTGGGCGACGACAGGCGGCCCTCACCCTCGATGTACGTCACCTTGCGGGAGGCGACAAGACCCTGCAGGCCCTTGTACAGGCCCGAGATCACGTCGTCCTTGTACTTGTGGACGGCCGCGATGTCGATGCCCTCGAAGGTGGACTTCACACCGAACTGGGCGCTCTCGCGGGTCTGGTCCGCGACCTCGCCGGCGTGCAGCAGCGCCTTCGTGGGGATGCAGCCGTTGTGCAGGCAGGTGCCGCCGAGCTTGTTCTTCTCGATCAGGGCGACGTCAAGACCGAGCTGAGAGGCGCGCAGGGCCGCGGCGTATCCGCCGCTACCGCCGCCGAGAATCACTAGGTCGAAAACGGTGCTGGCGTCGTTCGCCACGTCACGTCCTCCATGCATGTGCGCCGGTCGGCGGTCCTCACTGACCGCGCGGCGGCTTTTGGTGTTCGGCCGCTTGTCCTTCGGCCCTGTGGTGGGGGCCCTGTCCTGCCACAGGCCATCTTCGCACTTGTCGGCGGGCGGTGGGACGTCGGGCCGCAGTGCGAGACGTTTGATCGATCACAGGGCAAGGTCACCGCAGCGTATGTCCCTGCGGATTTCGTTCAGGGCGAAACTTTTCATACGGGGTGCCCGGTCTGCGACCGGGCATGCCTGCGGCCCCGGGTACGGGCCCGGGGCCGCAGGTCACCTAC
>NZ_JAEIMH010000188.1:0-2472 GCF_016464295.1 Streptomyces sp. N35
GCGACGGCCACGTGTTCGTTCTCGGCTGCTGGGAGAAGCCGCCCGGTCCGCAAGGGCTGGGCTGGCAGGTGGATCGGGCGGACGTGGACCGCGCCGTGCGCGACGTGTTCGCCCAGTACCGGGTGGTGGCGTTCTTCGGGGACGTGAAGGAGTTCGAGAACTACCTCGACACCTGGGCCCAGGACCTCGGCGAGCAGCTGCTCATCGACGCCCAAGTCGGCCGCAGCGCCCACCGCATCGCGTGGGACATGCGCGGGCACCTCAAGGATTTCACCGAGGCCTGCCAGCGCATGGAGATCGACGTCCAGGAACGGGCCATCACCCACGACGGAGATCCACGACTGACCCGGCACGTCCTCAATGCCCGCAGGCGATCGAACCGCTTCGGCGTCTCGATCGCGAAAGCGGGCCGAGAGTCCCCGAAGAAGATCGACCTGGCGGTGTGTGCGATCGGGGCCCGCATGGTGCGCCGCATGCTCCTGGCGTCGTCGGCCTGGGCGCAGCACAACCAAGGACCCAAGAAGCGGCCTGGCCGAGTGGTGGCGTGGGGGTGAGTGGTGACTTCGGATGAGGCGATCGCGCATGCGGCACGGCTGCTGCATGCGGCCGAGACGGAGACGAATCTCGCACTGATGGAGCGTCTGGAGCATCTGGCCGACTCGTGGATCGACGTCGCAGCCCTGTTGAGTGAAAGGGAGCGAGCGTGATGGCCGGTGCCATGAACCCGAAAGAGCTGGCGGAAGTCGTGCAGTTCCTGCTGGCCGGCCGCAGGGCGGAGTCGGCTCGCCTCAACGAGGTGCGCGCGTACCTGAAGAACGAGGTCTGCGACATCTACGTGCCGCAGTCGGCGACCTTGGAGTACAAGAAGCTTGTCGAGCAGGCCCGCTTCAACATCCTTCCGCTGCTGGTGTCTTCGCTCGCGCAGGGCCTGTTCGTCGACGGGTTTCGGCCCTCGGGCGCGACCGTCAATTCCCCGGTGTGGGATGCGGTGTGGCAGCCCAACCGCATGGACGCTCGCCAGACGGGGTTGTACCGGGCGGCGTTGACGTACGGGGTGTCCTATGCGGTGGTCCTGCCCGGCGAGGAATACCCGGTGATCACGCCGTTCTCGCCGCGCCGTCTCACCGCGCTGTACGACGACCCGGTCAATGATGAGTGGCCGCAGTACGCCGTCAGTATCGGCAACCCGCGCCCTGTGCTGGGTTCCGCGGGCGCTGCCATGACTGCCATCACGGTGTATGACGACCAGTTCACCTACACCGTGGACGTGCCGACCATGCTCGTGTGGCCGGCCATGGGCAAGGACCGTAGCGAGCTGCTTCCCTTCGGCGGGGCTGGGCTCGATTTCCAGCAGGTTGAGGTGCGTGCGCACGGTCTTGGCGTGTGTCCGGTGGTGCGGTTCCTGGAATCGCACGAGGACCTGGACGATGTGCCGCAGGGCATCGTGTATCCGATGCTTCCGGCGCAGCGGCAGCTGAACCAGACGACGTTCGGGCTGCTGATGTCGCAGCATATTGCGGCGTTCAAGCAGCGCTGGGTGACCGGCATGGCGATCGCTGAGGACGAGGACGGCAACCCGATTGAGCCGTGGAATGCGGCCGTGAACCGGGTGTGGCAGTCCGACAGCACGGACACGAAGTTCGGGGAGTTCTCCGAGACGGACCTGTCCGGCTACTTGAACTCCCGCGACAAGACGCTGCTCTACATTTCCTCGGCCCGGCAGATCCCGCCGCACACGCTGGTGGTCGGCAACGCCGTCTCCAATGTCAGTGCGGAGGCGCTGGCCGCGCTCGAGGCCGGGCACCAGCTGGATATCGGCGAGCACAAGACCAGCTTCGGGGAGAGCGTCGAGCAGATGCTGCGCCTGGCGGGCCGGGCGTTGGGCGATGAGGAGACGTGGCGGGACACCTCGGCGCAGGTGGCGTGGCGCGATACCACGCCGCGTTCGCTGGCCCAGGTCGCTGATGCGCTGGGCAAGCTGGCCACGCAGCTGGACATCCCCCCGCGCGCCCTGTGGGAGCGCATCCCCGGGGTCACCGAACAAGACCTGGAGCGCTGGGAAGCCCTGGCGCAGGACCGCGACGCCCTGGGCGATGTCCGGGAGCTGCTGGCGGGTGCGCCGCCTGGTCTGGAGCTGACTGGACGATCGGGGGTGGACGATGTCGAGCGCCCGGGCTCAGGCGTTGAGCCGGTACCACCAGAGCCAGGTCCTGAAAGTCGCTGAACTGATCGCGCGCAGGCTGCACACCACGGCGCTGCGTGCGGACGTGACCGATATCGATGGCTGGTGGGACCGCATCGCTGTGGCGGTGCAGAAGGAGATCCTGGCGGGCCAGTCCGCTTTGGCGAAGCTGGCCCGCGGCTACCTGACCCAGCACGCGGCGCTCAACGGCGTGCGGCTGGCCCCGGTGGTGGTGGAACCGGATGCGGAGCAGGTAGCGCAGGCGCTGCGGGTGACGGGACCTGTCGCGT
>NZ_JAEIMH010000189.1:0-2154 GCF_016464295.1 Streptomyces sp. N35
CCGCACCCGTCGCGGGGACCTGCCAGATGGGCTCCGCGGGGGGCTGGATATAGCGGTCGTACGTCGACACGTCGAGCTCCCAACTACGCCTGCGACTAGGGCATTTGAAAGACTCACACGTTGCTAGACCAACGGTCAACAAGCCTGCGCGTGAAGCTCCCTGATGGACGGCAACGCCTTTCACGGAATTTCACATGGATCGTGCCCGCACCCCCCAAACGTCCCCCAGGGCGGCTTCTGACATCTCCAGATCCCCCAGAAATCCCCCGAGAATGAGACCGCCCTGTGCCCCCTGACCTGGGGATACAGGGCGGTTAGCTGTCCCCTAGATGGTTCTGCAGTCGTCATAGTGCCGGTAGACGACGCGAGCAGGGCCGGTGGGGCGTTGCTGTGTGCAGCGCCAGACACGTTCCAGGGTCTTGATCGGCTTGTTGCAGTCGGGGCAGGTTTCCCCGCTCGCGCAGTAAGTGACGTACTCACCGCGGCGGGTCTGACAGGGCTGTGTGTCCATGTGGTCATGGTTCAAGGCGGGGGCTGACCATGGCGACGTCGTACGCGGCGTCCAGTGGGCGTCAAACCGGTGTCATTTCGGCTGCGGGAGTTCTAGCCTCGGATCATGACGACGACAGCAGTGGTACCCAACGACGTACTGCGCGCGGTCCGTATCGGCATGCGGTTGAGTCAAGACGAGTTCGCCCAAGCCATCCGGCGCGCCGGTGACGCACTCGGGGAACCCAACGATGCCAGCAAGCGCCTGGTGCAGCGGTGGGAGTCCGGCCAGACCCGGACCTGCCGCCCTGCCTACGCGCGAGCGCTGGAGAAGGCGACCGGCCGCCCCGTCGAGGCGCTGGGGTTCTCCCTCGCCATCCCCATGGCCAGGGTTCGCGACGACGGCACAGGAGGACACGACATGGAGTCTGGTGAAGTCGGCTCCGCTGAGGCCGCGGCGGCCGCCGCGCCGGAGCTGGCAAGCGAGTACTCCGGCATCTGGCTCTCTCGATATGAGTTCTACTCGTCCAGCCGGGACGAAGCGTTCGACTGCAAGCACCACGTGCTCCTGGTCCAGCGTGACAATCGGCTGACGGCGCAGAGCCTGCCTGGAGCATCGACAAACCCGGACAGCCCCCTGTCCCTGGATCTCACCCTTGACCGGAACGTGGTCACGGGTACGTGGACCGAGCAGACTGCGACTGACGGGTACTACCAGGGTGCCCGATACCACGGCGCGATCCAGCTGCTGGTCGAACCGACCGGACGACGCATGGCCGGTAAGTGGGTCGGCTTCGGCAAGGACTTCGACGTCAACACCGGGCCGTGGGAGCTGCGCCTACTGGACCGATCTACCGGGCGGGCAAGCGTTGAGCGGTACTCAGTCCCCCCGGCATAACGCCCCAGAGGATGACCTGGACGCGCCCGACTCACGCGAAATCGCCCCCTGACGGCCCGTGTGGGCGGTCAGGGGGCCGGGGGGGTCGCTGTCACCTTTTGGGGCGGTGCGGGGGGGGGGACGGGGGGGGGGGGGGCGCCCGCCCGGGCGCGGGAGGCACGGGGGCGGGGGATGCGCCGGCGCGGGCGGGCGGTGTGGTGCTGCTCGAGGCGGTCGACGGCATCGCGTAGTGAGCTGCCGCTGTTGGGGAACAGTTCGTGCTCGATGCGGGCCAGGCGGGCGTCGTTGTTGTCCAGGCGTTGGATGACGCTGGGCTGGTCTTCGGTTCCGTTCCATTCCTCGAGGAAGCGTTCGCCGCCGGTGACGAGGCGGGCAACGCTGCGGAGCACGCGCCACAGCAGAGCGCCAACCCCGCCGGCCGCTGCGGTGGCTCCGCCGACGAGGACGAGACCTTCGAGGTGTCGGGTCACTCGCCAGCCGCCGGGCTCGTGTCCTTTCGGACCGTGGGGAGGCGCTCGACGAGTCCAGGCCCGTCCGGACCGAAGCCTGCACCGGCTATCGAGGTGAGCACGGACAGAACTGCGGCCATCCCGGCGGTGGAGAGGGCAGGGAGCCAGGGGGCGTCGAGGAGGCCGAAGCTGCCTGCACCGAGGACGGCGAGCAGGGCCTGGGCGAAGGTCTTGAGGGCGCGTTCGAGGACGGCGGTCCCGTACGGGGTGGTGTTCAAGGGCGTGTGTCCGTTCAGGTGTGGGGGACGTGGAGCTTGG
>NZ_JAEIMH010000019.1:0-24409 GCF_016464295.1 Streptomyces sp. N35
GCTGAGGTCGGACGATCCGTCCGACCTCAGCCGGGTCCGGGCAACGTCAGCCCCGCACCAACCCCAGCACCTCATCCCGCACCCGCTCCATCGTCGCCGCGTCGCGCGCCTCGACGTTCAGGCGGAGCAAGGGCTCCGTGTTGGAGGCGCGGAGGTTGAACCACCAGTCGGCGGACGAGACCGTGAGGCCGTCCAGCTCGTCGAGGGTGAGGCCCTCGCGGCCCTCGTACGCGGATTTCACCGCGGCCGCGCGGGCCGCCTGGTCGTCGACCGTGGAGTTGATCTCGCCGGAGCCGGTGTAGCGGTCGTACTGCGCCACCAGGTCGGAGAGCGTGCCCTGCTGTCCGCCGAGCGCGGCGAGGACATGGAGCGCGGCGAGCATGCCGGTGTCCGCGTTCCAGAAGTCCTTGAAGTAGTAGTGCGCCGAGTGCTCGCCGCCGAAGATCGCCCCGGTCTGGGCCATCTCCTGCTTGATGAAGGAGTGGCCGACGCGGGTGCGGACCGGCGTCCCGCCGTTCTCGCGGACGACCTCCGGGACCGACCACGAGGTGATCAGATTGTGGATGACCGTGCCCTTGCCGCCGGCCTTCGCCAGTTCACGTGCGGCGACCAGCGCGGTGATCGCGGACGGGGAGACCGGCTCGCCGCGCTCGTCCACGACGAAGCAGCGGTCGGCGTCACCGTCGAAGGCGAGCCCGAGGTCGGCGCCCTCCTCCCGCACCCGCTTCTGCAGGTCCACGATGTTGGCCGGGTCCAGCGGGTTGGCCTCGTGGTTGGGGAAGGTGCCGTCCAGCTCGAAGTACATGGGCACCAGGTCGAGCGGCAGGCCCTCGAAGACGGTGGGCACGGTGTGGCCACCCATCCCGTTGCCCGCGTCCACCACGACCTTCAGCGGACGGATCGAGGTCAGGTCGACCAGGCGGAGCAGATACGCCGCATAGTCGGTGAGCGTCTCGCGTGCGGTGATCTCGCCGGGGGTCGCGGCCGGCTCCGGGGCGCCGGACTCGGCCCACTGCTCGACCAGCTCGCGGATCTCGGTCAGGCCCGTGTCCTGGCCGATCGGGGCGGCACCGGCGCGGCACATCTTGATGCCGTTGTACTGCGCGGGGTTGTGCGAGGCCGTGAACATCGCACCCGGCAGATCCATGTCACCGGAGGCGAAGTACAGCTGGTCGGTCGAGCAGAGGCCGATCTCGGTGACCGCGACGCCGAGCGCGGACGCACCGCGGGCGAAGGCGCGCGAGAGACCGGGGGACGAGGGGCGCATGTCGTGCCCGACGACGATCGCGTCGGCGCCGGTGACCCGGGCGAACGCGGCGCCGAACAGCTCCGCGAGCTGCTCGTCCCACTGGTCGGGCACGACGCCGCGAACGTCGTACGCCTTCACGATCTGCGTCAGATCAACCACAGTCCAAGCCTCTCTGGAATTCAGTGCCGATTGCCCCAAAACTACCTGCCACCCGCAAGCCCCCGTACCAGCCTGTGGATAACTCCCGGCGCGGACCAAAAGTGAGGGTCGACAGTCCATTTGCGGTCGGCGATCCTCCCTGCTGTACGGCCCGGGGATCTCCCTCCTGTACGGCCCGAGGATCTCCCCGCCGCACGTTCCACAGCCGCGCTCTGGTCACGGCAGCATCCACCCCAGTACGGCAGTGCTCTGCAGCACCACGATCAGGCACATCACCAGGAGCAGACCGATGCTCCACGGCAGCACCTTGCGCAGCAGATCGCCCTCCTTGCCCGCGAGCCCGACCGCCGCGCACGCGATCGTCAGGTTCTGCGGCGAGATCATCTTGCCGAGCACACCGCCCGAACTGTTCGCCGCCGCAAGGAGATCGGGCGACAGGCCCGACTGGCGTGCCGCGGTCACCTGCAGTGCGCCGAACAGCGCGTTCGCCGACGTATCGGATCCGGAAACCGCTACCCCGAACCAGCCGAGGACGGGTGAGAGAAAGGCGAGCCCCGCGCCCGCCGCCGCCACGTAGTGACCGATCACGGCGGCTTGGCCGGAAAGGTTCATCACGTAGGCGAGCGCGAGCACCGAGGTCACGGTCAGGATCGCGAACCGCAGCTCGTACACCGTGCCCAGCCACTCCCGCACGGCGGGCCGCAGCCGCACCCCGATCATGGCGGCCGTCGCAACTCCCGCGAGCAGCACGAGGGTTCCGCCCGTCGACACCAGCGGCAGCGTGAACACGTTGGCCCCGACCGGCTCACCGTCCGGGCCCTCCACATCGAGCAGCGGCCAGTCGAACACCTGGGTCGCCCCGGCGAGGAAGTCCTTCACCGGCGGGATCTGCGCGAGCGAGAACACGGCGACGATCAGGCCGTACGGAGCGTAGGCCCGCACCACTTCACGCCGCGGGTCCTCGATGTCCAGGTCTTCGCTGCGTACGCCGGTGAGGACCGCCGCCCGTACAGGTTCCGCGGCCGGTTTGCGCGCCCCGGGCAGCGCCATGAGCGCCGCCGCGCCCGCGAGTGCGGCGCCGATGTCGGCGAGCTGGGCGGAGACGTAGTTGGAGGCCGCGAACTGGGCCACGGCGAACGCGGCTCCGCACACCAGGGCGGGCACCCAGGTCTCGCGCAGCCCGCGCCGGCCGTCCACGAGGAAGACGAGAACAAGCGGCACGACGAGCGCGAGGAGCGGCGTCTGCCGTCCGACGACGGAGGCCACGCTGTCCAGCGGAAGCCCGGTGACCTGCGCGAGCGTCACGACCGGGGTGCCCATGGCGCCGAAGGCGACCGGTGCGGTGTTGGCCACGAGCGCGACCACGGCGGCCTTCACGGGTTCGAATCCGAGCGCCACCAGCATCACCGCGCTGATGGCCACGGGCGCCCCGAACCCGGCGAGCGCCTCGAGCAGCGCGCCGAAGCAGAAGGCGATGACCAGCGCCTGGATACGGGGATCGTCGGAGAGCCGGCCGAAGGAGCGGCGCAGGATGTCGAAGTGCTGGGTGCGGACCGTCATCCGGTACACCCACAGGGCGTTGACGACGATCCACATGATCGGGAAGAGCCCGAAGAGCACCCCTTGGGCAGCCGCCGACGCGGTCTGCGCCACAGGCATCCCGTACGCGAGCCAGGCCACGGACGCCGCGACCGCGAGGCCGGTCAGACCGGCGCGGTGGGCCCGCATACGGACCGCCCCGAGCAGCACCAGCACGGTGACGAGGGGCAGCGTCGCGACCAGCGCGGACAGCGCGAGCGAATCGGCGACGGGTTCCAGATCCTGGACGAACGCGGTCCGGACGGACACAGCCTGCATGGACTGCGCCTGCGCGGACAGAGCCTGCATGGACACACGGGCCTCCCGGGACCCGTGATGTCCGGCCGCCCTCCGTCATTCCGGCATGCGGAAAGCGGTTTCTCACGGGCGGTGGAAATGGTCGTGTCCGCGACAAGGGCACGTCAATGGCCCGTACAGCAAAGCGCGTTGAAGGAAGTGTGCGGATACGGGGCACAGCACGCGGAGGTCACGTTGCCGCGCAGGTCAGGGACTTGAGGGGCGCAGAGGGAACTGGACGTACCCACCGGGCTCTTGGCAGACGGTCAGGACTCCGGCGACCGCAGCACGCGCAGATGGCCGCGGCGTGCGACCTCCATCGGATCGGCCCCCGATCGCCCTCCGTTGCCCCCGGCCTCCGCCGCGCGCTCCTGAGGCCTGGCGGCCTCACGTACGGCATTGGCGAGGGCTTCGAGATCGTCGCCGCTCGGGCGGGGCGGGGCGGAGCCGTCGGCGAGCCGGACGACTTCCCAGCCGCGGGGGGCGGTCAAACGCTCTGAGTGTTCGGCGCACAGGTCGTAGCAGTGCGGCTCCGCGTACGTGGCGAGCGGACCGAGCACGGCGGTCGAGTCCGCATAGACGTACGTCAGCGTCGCGACGGCGGGACGGCCGCAGGCGGTGCGCGAACAGCGACGTACGAGGCTCACGACGTTGGACGGTACCGCACTCTTGAGCGGGCCGCGACGACTCTCCACGAGGTCACTCCACCGTGTCGTGCTGTGAACCCGCCCGCACGGCCCTTCGCGGCCTCCCCGCTGACCTGCGCGGAGCCCATTCGGCGCGGCAGTGAAGGGTGTTGAATCCGGTCACCACTCGATGCAAATGCCGTCATTTGCCATGAGAAGTGCGGTCTTTGAGCTGTAGAGAATCGAGCGCAACAGCGATCCGAACGATCAGGAACCGACAGCGCACCCGCCGAACGCCGCACCGTCCTGCGGCACCGCCCGGGTGACGCCCCGAGCCGGGATCAGCGGCTGTCAGCCCGGAGGACTACGCTTCAGCAGTAATGGACAGCCCCGTACCGCCCCGCCCCACCGAGCCCAGGCCCCGCCGCCGCGACCGTCACGGCCGTGGCATGCGCGGGCCCGTCGCTCCCCCGCAGGTGCCGTTGTCGGCGAGCCGGGCCGAACTGTTCACGGATCTGGTTCAGGACTCCGTGGAGCGCCTGGAGCGGCGGCTGCCGCAGATCGCCGACATCGAGTTCCTGGTCCTGGAAGTACCGAGGATCCAGGCACCGGCCGGCGCCCCTGACGAGGACTTCGGCGGCGGCGGGGTGCCGCTCGGCGGCATCATCCCGGCGCAGGACGGCAAGCCGGCCCGCGTGGTGGTCTACCGCCGCCCGGTGGAGATCCGCACCAAGAGCCGCGACGAGCGGGCGGCCCTGGTGCACGAGGTCGTGGTCGAGCAGCTCGCCGAACTCCTCGGCCTGTCCCCGGAGTCGGTGGATCCGCGGTACGGCGAGGACTGAGCCACGCTCCGGTACGGCGAGGACTGAACCGCCCTCGCCCGGACCGCTACTTCTGCAGCACCGAAAGGTCCTGCTCCGCCTCCGGTACGGACACCATCCCCCGGTCGTACGGCAGCGTCTGCACCGTGAACATCGGCACACCGTCCGCCGGGAGTTCGAGCGTGCGCGCCGCATAGACCGCGCCGGACAGCGGCTCGACCGTCAGCGCGTACGCGCCCTTCAGCCCGCTGGGCACCTTCGGCCGGACCTCCAAGGTGGTGCCCCCGCGCACGGTGTACGTCTCAGTCACCGACGTACCGCCGCCGCTGCCGTCCGAAGCGGTGACCCGCACCTTGGCCTCGCCGCGGGGAGCGGTGAGGCTCAGGGTGGAGCCCTTGGCGCGGTTGTCCGCCGAGGTCGCGCGTTCGCCCACCGGGGCCGTGGCCGGGATGAACGCCACGTCCTGCTTGGCACCCGTGCCCCGCGTCACGCGCAGCGCAGCCACCACGGGAACGGACCGGTCGGTGGGCGTCAGGACCAGCGAACCCGCCTCGCCCTTGGTGACGTCACCGAGGTCCACCGCAGCCGTCATCCCGCTCTTGACGTGCAGCGACTCATGGCCGGCCGGGGTGATCGAACCGGTCGCCCCGGCAAGGGAGATCTTCAGGTCCGCGTCCTCGTCACCGGGCGCGAAGGCCACCAGGCGTACCGACTCGGCGTCCTTCGGAATGCCGGGGAGTACGACGCTGCCGCCCGGATCGGCCGACGCGGACAGCCAGTCGGCGCCCAGCTTCTGGTCCGAGACCTGCACGGCGGCGCCGATCCGGCCGGTGCGCGCGGTGACATGGGCCGTCACATTCGCCTCGGCCTCGTCGGTCAGCGTCGAGAGCAGCACCGGCACGCTGGAGTGCGGCGGCACCGTGATGTCCTCGCCCACCTCGGACTTGAGCGCGCCCTCGGGCCCGAACAGCTCGATGTCCACGACCGCCGCCGTGGCGTCGGGGTTGGACAGGTGCACGTAATCGGCGCGTTCCTCAGCGGTGCTCGAACCCGGGAACCAGAAGTCGGTGTCGGGCGCACCGCAGTTGAGGCCGAGCAGCCCACGGCCGTTGCCCGCGGGCATCTCGGTGGTCTGCTGCACGGTCCAGCCCGGCGCGAGCGCGCCCTCGGCGGAGCCGATCAGGGCCGGGGACTCGGCGCCGGCGGCCTTCGCGGTGACGGGCTTGCCGACCGACGTGGCTTCGAGAGCCGGCTTGCCGTCCTTCTCGTCCGTCTTCTTCCCGCTGTCCGTGCTGTCCGCGCTGTCCTTGTCTTCCTTGTCCTCCGCGTCGTCCTCGGAGGTGTTCAACTTCTCTGCGGCGCGCTCCAGTCGGGCGTCCCCCTTGCCGTCGGCGCCCTTGCCCTTCGGTGTGAACGAGGTGTAGGCCGTCTCGGCCAGCTCCGACGCGCTGGGCGCTGGGCAGAGCAGCGAGGAACGGTCCACCGGCCGCTGTTCGGCCGCCTTGCCCGGTGCGGAGTCGCCGCCGTCCGGGGCGTTGAGCGCCGCGAATCCGGTCACGGCGGCGAGCGCGGTGCCCGCGGCGATCAGGGACAGGGTGGTGCGGTTCACTGCCGGCTCCCGTCGGGGCGCTCTCGGTCGGTCTGGCTGCTCTGCCCGTACGGGTTCGGGTCCTGGCCCTCGTACGGCTGAGGACCACCGCCCTCGTACGACTGGGACTCATTGCCCTCGTACGGCTGCGCGGTCTGCCCCTCGTACGACTGGCGGCCCTCGTAGGACTGCCCGCCCTCGTACGGTCCGGAGCCGAAGCCCCCGCCGTACGCGGCGTCGTAGCCGCCGGACCCGCTCTCGTCGTAGCCCCCGGCGTTCTGCTCGTACGTGCCCTGAGCCGGGAACGAGCCGGCCGGGTATCCGCCCTGGCCATAGCCCTGGCCGTCATAGCCGTACGGGTCGAACTGGCCGCCGCCGTCCGGGGTCTGGCCCGCCTGGTACGGGTCGGCCTGGTACGGCTGCTGGTAGGAGCCCGCCTCGTAACCCTGGAACTGCTCACCGGCGGACACGGGTTGCTGCTCGCCCCACTCGCCGTACGCCGGCTGTGCGGGGACCTCCGCGGAGTCGGGCTGCTCCTGGGCCTGCGCGGCCTGCTCGGCCTGCGCCCGCATCCTGCGCGCCCTGCGGCCCTCGCCCGCTGCGGCCTGGGCCGGCAGCGCGACGGGCTCCTGCGGGAGGTCGTCGTCGACGGTGCGGCGACGGCCCGGCAGCGCGAGCACGACGAGCACGAGCGCGAGCGCGCCCTGGGCCCAGAGCCATCCGGTGTGGGTGCCGGAGTCCTCGTGGACGACGTTCAACCGGCCGCCGGAGGCGGGCAGTTCGAAGCCCTGCGCCCAGCCGTCGACCGTCTTCTTGGCGAGCGGCTTCCCGTCGAGCGTGGCCGTCCAGCCCTCGGCCGCCGAGTCGGCGAGCCGCAGCACGCGGCCCGGGTCGCCCGACGGGATCTCGGTATTCACCTCGACCGGGCCCGCGGCCACGGGCTCGGGTGCCTTGTCACCGGAGACGATCGCGGCCCGTGAGACCTGCCGGTCGACCCGCCACAAAGAGGTGCCGTCCTGCTGGCTCACCCGCGACAGACCGGGCGTCGAGTCCAGTACGCGGCTGACCTGGCGCGGCGCACCGTCCTGGACCAGCACGTAACGCACCGCGAACGCGCCGAGTCCGTCGGCCTGGTCGGCGCCCGAACCGGCCACGAGCCGGGCCACGGTCTCGTCGAGCAGCTCGCCGCCCTTGCCGCGCGCCGTCAGCTCGGCGTCCCCGAGCCGGGAGCCCGCACCTCGTACGAGCGTGTACGCGACCACGTCCGGGTCGTCGCCGGCGAGGATCAGGGTGCGGGCCTGGTCGCGGGTGCCCGCCTCCTCGGCGACGAACGCCGGGACCTGGGCGGGGTCGGTGCGCCGCAGCGGGCCGTCGGCGCCGCGGATCATCCAGCCGGCGGCCGCGAGCAGCGGTGCCGCGGCGGCGGGCAGCGCGATCAGCGCCGCGACCGGCTGGCGCCAGCCGAAGCTCTGCTCGGCCACCCGGGAGCGCGCCCCGTCGGCGCCGAGCACGGCGGCCGCGAGCAGCGCCAGGCCCTGCACGAGCGTCGCGGGCCCGGCCCAGGTGGAGGCGTTGGAGAACGCGGCGAAGAAGAAGCCGAGCAGCGCCACGACCCAGGCCATACGGATGGGCAGCACCCGCTCCCCCCGCAGCAGCGCACCGAGCGCCGCGAGCACGATGCCGATCAGGAGCAGCCCGCCGACGGTGCCGGGACCGCCGGGGCTCGCCCCGAGCAGATCGAGTGCGCCCGCCGAGCCGACACCGAAGTCGAGGCCCGCCTCACGGAAGAACCCGAACGGAAGGAGCGACAGCGACCAGGGCGCGAGCACCAGGAGCGGCATGCCGATCTGGGCGAGGAAGCGCAGCCCGTACGCCGTGATGTCCTCGCGCCGCAGCACGAGCAGCCCGATGCCGAGGAACAGGGCCAGCGGCCAGACGATCGGGGTGAAGGCGGTGGTGACGGTGAGCAGCAAGGTGTACGCCCAGGTCGCGCGCCAACTGCCGCGCGCGCCCTGGCCCTGCGCGAGCAGTCCGCTCGCCGCGATCGCGGCGCGGGCCATCAGCGGCAGCAGCACCGCGAGGACGGCGGTGCCGATCCGTCCGCCCGCGAGCGCGCCCGTGGCGGCCGGCAGGAAGGCGTACGCGACGGACGCCCAGGCGCGGAGCAGCCGCGACTCGACCAGCGGCCGGGAGGCGAAGTAGGCGGTGAAACCGGCGAGCGGCACCGAGCAGACCAGGAGCACGGTGACCGCGAGCCCGGTCGAGCCGAAGAACACCGTGGCCAGTGCGGCGATCACGGCGAGATACGGGGGCGCCGCCTCGGGGCCGCCCCGACCGGCCGCGTGCCAGCTGTCCAGGTAGCGCGACCACAGCTCCGAGGCGTCCGCGGGCGCCGGAAGCAGCGCGCCGCCGGCGAGTGCACCGCCGCCGATCAGGGCGCGGCAGGCGATCAGCGAGACGAAGAGCAGGACGACGAAGAGCATCGGCCCCGGCTTGCGCGCGACCCGCTTGAGCCGCGCGAACTGCTCGATCTCCAGGAAGTCCGCGTCATCGCCGCCGGGCCCGGACTCGACCGCGCCATGGCGTCCTGCGGAGACCTCGGGGTCGGTGCGGCCCACGACCTGGGACGCGACCTGTTCGACGGTGAGCCGTACGGTCGCGCCGGGCGGCGGGAACAGCGGCCGCAGTTCGGCCGCCTCCACCACACTGCGCCGGCGCCGTCTGGCGCCGAGGATGCGGCCGGGGCGCAGCAATGTGCCGAAGAATCCGGTGACTTCGTCGACCGCCTGGCCCGGCGCCTTGCCCACCAGATACGCGAGCGTGCGCAGGAACGTGCCGAGGAGGAGCCGGAGCAGCACCCAAGGCACCACCGCACCGCGCGCGTTGGCGAGCAGCGTGTAGACGGCGCCCGCCTTGTCCACCCGGTGCGGGCTCGCGCTGGTGCGGCCCACGCAGTCGACGGTGCGCCGCTCGCGCGAGGCGGCCTCGGCGTGCCGGAGCACGGCGTCGGGCGCGATCAGAACGCGGTGGCCCGCCTGGTGGGCGCGCCAGCACAGGTCGACGTCGTCGCGCATCAGCGGCAGCCTGCGGTCGAACCCGCCCAGCTCCTCGTAGACATCGCGCCGGATGAGCATGCCCGCGCTGGACACGGACAGGACGGGCCGCACCTGGTCGTGCTGGCCCTGGTCCTGCTCGCGGCGGTCGACGCCGGTCCAGCGGCGGCCGCTGTTGGCGATCGAGACACCGACCTCGAGCAGCTGCCTGCGGTCGTACCAGCCGCGCAGCTTGGGTCCGACGATGGCGACGTCGCGGCCGAGCTCCCGCTCGTTCTCCACCACACGCAGGAGTTCCGCGAGCGCGTCGGGCTCGGGTGCGCTGTCGTCGTGCAGCAGCCAGAGCCACTGGACCGGTTCGCCGTACGGCAGTTCGGGCAGGTCGTAGGCGTCGTCGCGCCAGCTCCTGCTGACCGGGTCCCAGCCGCTGGGGCGCTTGAGATACGGGAGCTCGTCAGGGCTGAGGATTCCCGCGGTACGGGCCGCCTCGTCCACGGCCGCGCCGAAGCCGGACCTGCGGGCGAGATGCAGCACCCGGTCGGCGCCCAGGGCGTCGGTGACAAGCCGCGCGGAGTCGTCACCGCTGCCGGTGTCGGCGGCGATCACGTTCTGCACCGGGCGCTCCTGGCCGAGCAGGCCGGACAGGGCCTCGGGCAGCCAGCGGGCGCCGTCGTGCGAGACCAGCACGGCGGTGACCACGTGCCGCGGGTGTTCAGGCGCGCGCGTGGGATCGAACAGCGCCGGGCGGTTCGGGTCGACTGCGGCGGCGCCATAGGCACCGGCCGGTGAGCTGTGCACGGACATCGAGGTACAGGCCCCGGTTCGATGGACTGCGGTGGACGCCTGTGCCCAGCGGGGGGCACGGGGCGTCTCGGACGGGGCCCCACACTAACGGCAACCAAACAACGAGGTCCGCCGCCTGTGGATAACCCACGGACGACGGACCGTTCCTTACGTATGGCTGTGTGCGGTTTGATCGAGCTTGTGCGACTCGGCTTCGGACCGCCGGCCAACCCTGGATCAGGCTCGGCTTCAGACCGCCGCCTTCTTCAGCCTCCGGCGCTCACGCTCGGACAGGCCGCCCCAGATGCCGAAGCGCTCGTCGTTGGCGAGCGCGTATTCGAGGCACTCGGAGCGGACCTCGCAGGCCAGGCAGACCTTCTTGGCCTCCCGGGTGGAGCCGCCCTTCTCCGGGAAGAAGGACTCGGGATCGGTCTGGGCGCACAGCGCGCGCTCCTGCCAGCCGAGTTCCTCTTCCGCTTCCGCGTCCTCGACCAGCAGTTGCTGGAACGACTCGGTCATGTGCGCCCCTCGTCTGTCTGTGCAGCCCCGTGATGATGCCGTTACCGATTTCGGCTGAACGACACGAGTGAAATTACAAGTGTGCCGATCCGGGCCAGTCAAGCCGAGATCTGCTATTGGGCCCCTTATTCACTCTGCGGAACCAAGGCTTTGCGGAAAGTGTTCAAATCGCCATAAACCCAGACACTTACCTTTGGCCAACCCCGTACATCCATCCGACATACAGAAGGACGCGTTGGATTTTGATCTCGTTGCAGAGCGAGCGTCGAAGCGAAACGGATCACAGTCGGATCACGGGACAGCGATGACGTTTGCGCACCCGGACACTGCGCCACCTGTCCTTCGCGGCTTCTGCACAAACCTTTCAGCAGACAGGACAACCGGATACGGTGAAAGATATCTCGCAATACGGACATTGGGTTGACAGTCCGTGTGTGAACCGGTCTCCTGGTGGGCATGCTCGCGAACTTGGCGCTTACCCGGACCCACAGCAGTGGGTTCCGCAGTGCTGCCCTCGCCGGCTGTTGCTGTTGCTGTCCCAGCTGTTGAGCCCAACGAGCTCCGGCTGACTCTCCGCTCGCCGATCCGGCCCCGTGGCCGCATGATCCGAGCCATCGCCCCCACCTCAGGGCAACGCCTCCATGGCACACCGTCCGCGACCCGGACGTAAGACCGCGACGCCAGCACTTCTCCCCGCCGAGGAACCCCGCACCTTATGAACAGCGACAGCGACCTGCAGATCGCCGGCGACATCCTCGAGGTCCCGCACCTCCTGCAGCCCGCCCCCGAGCACCCGTCGACCGTGGCCGGGTTCGTCGGGCTCGCACGCTCCATCGCCGCCGACCGCTCCCAGTGGGAGCACCTCGTGCAGTACGACGCCACGAGCCGCTGGTACCACCGGCTGCGTACCGGGCCCGGCTATGAGGTCTGGCTCCTGAGCTGGGTGCCGGGGCAGGGCACCGGGCTGCACGACCACGGTCCGTCCTCCGGTGTGCTGACCGTGCTCGCCGGCGAGCTGACCGAGCACACCCGCGGCGGGACGCGGGCGCTCGGTGCCGGGGCCCAGCAGGTGTACGCGCCGCGCTCGGTGCACGGGATCGTCAACGACAGCCTGGAGCCGGCCGTGAGCCTGCACATCTACTCCCCGGGACTGACCGAGATGCCGATGCACAGCGCGGCCGAGCCGTACGCGACCGCGCGCGCCTGACCTCGGACTTCCCTGGCTTCAGCGGGAGTTATCCACAGGCGGCAGGGACCCGGTCGGGGCTGCCTGACAGACTGTCCGCATGCAGCGCATTGTGGTTCTGGCCGGCGGCATCGGTGGTGCCCGTTTTCTGCGTGGTCTCAAGGCGGCCGCGCCCGAAGCGGACATCACGGTGATCGGGAACACCGGTGACGACATCCATCTGTTCGGGCTCAAGGTCTGCCCCGACCTCGACACCGTGATGTACACGCTCGGTGGCGGTATCAACGAGGAGCAGGGCTGGGGGCGTACGGACGAGACCTTCAAGGTCAAGGAGGAGCTCGCCGCGTACGGGGTCGGGCCCGAGTGGTTCGGGCTCGGCGACCGTGACTTCGCCACGCACATCGTGCGCAGTCAGATGCTGGCCGCGGGCTATCCGCTGAGCGCGGTCACCGAGGCGCTGTGCGACCGGTGGCAGCCCGGTGTCCGGCTGATCCCCATGTCCGACGACCGGGTCGAGACGCATGTCGCCGTCGAGCTCGACGGCGAGCAGAAGGCCATCCACTTCCAGGAGTACTGGGTGCGGCTGCGCGCCTCCGTCGACGCCCTTGCCGTCGTGCCCGTCGGCGCCGAGCAGGCCAAGCCCGCGCCCGGGGTGCTCGAAGCGATCGCCGACGCCGATGTAGTGCTGTTCCCGCCGTCCAACCCCGTGGTCAGCGTCGGCACCATCCTCTCCGTGCCCGGCATCCGCGAGGCCATCGCCGACGCCGGGGTGCCGGTCGTCGGCCTCTCCCCCATCGTCGGTGACGCCCCCGTGCGCGGGATGGCCGACAAGGTGCTCGCCGCGGTCGGCGTGGAGTCCAGCGCGGCGGCGGTCGCCGAGCACTACGGGTCGGGGCTGCTCGACGGCTGGCTGGTCGACACCGTCGACAAGGGCGCGGTCGAGAGGGTCGAGACGGCCGGGATCCGGTGCAGGGCCGTGCCGCTGATGATGACGGACGTGGCCGCCACCGCGGAGATGGCGCGGGCCGCCCTTGAGCTGGCCGAAGAGGTACGAGGGTGAGCGACGCACCGGCCTTTCACGTCTGGGCCGTGCCCGGGCTGCCCGAGGTGCAGCGCGGTGACGACCTCGCGAAGCTGATCGCCGACGCCGAACCGGGGCTCGCCGACGGGGACATCGTGCTCGTCACCTCGAAGATCGTGTCCAAGGCGGAGGGGCGGATCATCACCGCGGACTCCCGCGAGGAGGCCATCGACGCGGAGACCGTACGGGTCGTGGCGCGGCGCGGGACGCTGCGTATCGTCGAGAACCGGCAGGGTCTCGTGATGGCCGCGGCCGGGGTCGACGCGTCCAACACCCCGGCGGGGACCGTGCTGTTGCTGCCGGAGGACCCCGATGCCTCGGCGCACGCGATCCGTGACGGGCTGCGTGACGCGCTCGGCGTCGAGGTCGGTGTGCTCGTCACGGACACCTTCGGGCGGCCGTGGCGCAACGGGCTGACCGATGTCGCGATCGGTGCCGCCGGGGTGCGGGTCCTCGACGATCTGCGCGGCGGCACGGACGCGTACGGCAATCCGCTGAGCGCGACGGTCGTGGCCACCGCCGATGAACTGGCCGCCGCGGGCGACCTGGTGAAGGGCAAGGCGGCCGGGCTGCCGGTCGCGGTGGTGCGCGGGCTGCCCGGCGCCGTCGGTGCATCCGAGTCCGGGGCGCGGCAGTTGGTGCGGTCCGCCGCCGACGACATGTTCCGGCTCGGCACCTCCGAGGCAGTACGGGAAGCGGTCACGCAGCGGCGCACCGTACGGGAGTTCACCGACGAGCCGGTCGATCCGGGTGCGGTCCGGCGTGCGGTGGCGGCGGCCGTGACGGCCCCGGCGCCGCACCACACGACGCCCTGGCGGTTCGTGCTCCTGGAGTCGGAGTCCTCGCGGGTGCGGCTGCTCGACGCGATGCGCGACCAGTGGATCGAGGATCTGCGGCGGGACGGCAAGTCCGAGGAGTCGATCGCCAAGCGGGTCCGGCGCGGGGACGTGCTGCGCAAGGCGCCGTATCTGGTGGTGCCCTGTCTGGTGATGGACGGATCCCATACGTACGGTCATGCGCGCCGTGATGCCGCCGAGCGCGAGATGTTCGTCGTCGCGACCGGGGCCGGGATCCAGAACTTCCTGGTGGCGCTGGCCGGGGAGCGGCTCGGGTCGGCTTGGATCTCGTCGACGATGTTCTGCCGTGAGGTCGTACGGGACGTGCTCGGGCTGCCGGACGACTGGGATCCGATGGGAGCCGTGGCCGTCGGGCATGCCGCTTCGGCGCCCAAGTCGCGGCCGCCTCGGGAGGCTTCCGACTTCATCGAAGTGCGTTAGCTCCCAGGGACGTCAGTTCCGGGGCAGCTCCGGGGGGGGGGGGGGCTTCGGGGCCGTCAACACCGGCAGGCCGTCACTAGAGCTTTCCGGTGTCCGTCTTCGGCATCTTCGGAGTGCGGCGCGGCGGGGTGCGGCCGGTGAGCAGGATGTAGCGGGCGGCGCGGTGGCGCTGGCCCCGGTAGGGCTCGAGGAGTTCGAGCATGCGGGCGTCGTCGGCGGTGCGGTCGCCCGCCCGGGCGGCGCCCGCGGTGGCCCGCCGATGCAGGTCGCCGACGGTGACCTCGTCCGGGGCGCCATGGGAACGCTGGACCGTCTCGGCGGAGGTCCACGGTCCGATGCCGGGCACCAACTCCAGGCGTTTGCGGGCCTGTTCGGGGTCGAGGGCCATGGCCTCTTCGAGGCGCGGGGCGACGCGCACGGCGCGCAGGATCGTCTGGGCGCGCTTGTTGTCGACACCGGCGCGATGCCAGTCCCAGGACGGGATCATGCGCCATGTGTGCGGCTCGGGCATGACGTGCAGCTCGGGCATGCCGTCCGGTCCCGGGGCGGGCTCGCCGTACTTGCGGACCAGGATGCGCCAGGCGCGGTACGCCTCGTCGGTGGTGACCTTCTGCTCCAGGACCGACGGGATCAGGGACTCCATGACGAGCCCGGTGCGCAACAGGCGCAGGCCGGGGCGGCGCCGGTGGGACTCGGCGACGAGGCGGTGCCTCGGGGCGAAGGCCGTGGGGTCGTCCGTGTCGCCCAGGAGCTGGGGCAGCCGGTCGAGCAGCCAGTCGGCGCCCGCGCCCCAGGCTTCGGCCTCGATGCCGGTGCTTCTCGCGGCGATACGGAGGGTGGCCGGGCCCTCGGGTGTACGGGTGGCCCGCCAGACCGTGCCCGCGGTGACGCGGAAGGCGGGGTCGGCGGGGCCGCGCCGCAACGGGCCCACGACCAGGCCGAGGTCGAGCGGGGCGGCGGGGAGCCAGGTGCGGGTGCGGCCGGTGACCGGTCCCCTGGGGCGCGCCGCGGGTACGCGGGCGTCGCCGCCGCGCACGGTGGTGCGGGTCGGGCGGTGTGCGTCGCGGGGCTGGAAGCGGCCGGCCAACGGGGGTCCTGGGAGTGTGGTGGGTGGGGTGCGGTGCTCTACGAGGGTAGGCGCTCCCCTCTCCCTCGCCCCGCCCCTTCCCGAAACCGGGGCTCCACCCCGGGCCCCCGGGGGGGGCACGGGGGCCGGGGGTCCGGGGGGCGGGGGGGGCAGGTGGCCCCGGGGGAGGGGGGGGGTCCGGGCGGGAGGACCGCGCCGCACCACACCCGGACCCCGGCGCGCAGTTCGTTGTCGGTGCCCACCGAGGCGCCGTCGCCGATGACCACGCCGTCCAGGACGGTGCGGGCGCCCACCCGGGCCCCCGCGCCCACCATCGAATCCGTCACCACCGCGCCCGGCTCGATCACCGCGCCGGGCAGGACCGTGCTGCCCGTCACCCGCGCACCCTCGCCGACCACCGCACCCTCGCCGACCACCGTGCCGCCGGTCAGCTTGGCGTCCAAGGCGACGCGGGCCGTCGGCAGGACCAGACGGTCACCGCAGCGGCCCGGCACCGCCGGGGACGGGGCGCGGCCGAGGACCAGGTCCGCGGAGCCTCGTACGAAAGCCTGGGGGGTGCCGAGATCCAGCCAGTACGTGGAGTCGACCATGCCCTGGAGGTGGGCTCCCTCGGCGAGCAGACCCGGGAAGGTCTCGCGTTCGACCGAGACCGGGCGGCCGGCCGGGATGGTGTCGATGAGCGAGCGGCGGAAGACGTACGCACCCGCGTTGATCTGGTCGGTGACGATCTCCTCGGGCGTCTGCGGCTTCTCGAGGAACGCCGTGACGCGGCCCGTGTCGTCGGTCGGGACGAGGCCGTACGCGCGCGGATCAGCGACCCGGGTCAGATGCAGGGACACGTCCGCGCCCGTGGCCGAGTGCGTCGAGACGAGCGCCCGGATGTCGAGGCCCGTGAGGATGTCGCCGTTGAAGATCAGGACCGGCTCGTCGGGGGCCGAGCGCAGCCGCGGTGCGACATTGCGGATCGCTCCGCCCGTGCCGAGCGGCTCGTCCTCCGTGACGTACTCCAGCTCAAGGCCGAGGGCCGAGCCGTCACCGAAGTACGGCTCGAAGACCTCGGCCAGGTAGGAGGTGGCCAGGACGACATGGGTGACCCCGGCCGCGCGGGCGCGCGCCAGCTGGTGGGTGAGGAAGGGGACACCGGCCGCCGGGACCATGGGCTTGGGGGTGTTCACCGTGAGCGGACGCAGCCGGGTGCCCTTGCCGCCGACCAGAAGGATCGCTTCAGTCACCGATGTTTCGCTTCCTGCCGGGGGCCGGGCGGCCCAGGTCACGGATCGGCCAGTGTATGCAGTTCTGTGTAGGAAATTTGTCCGGTCGGTCACGCCTCGGAGTGGATCGGAAGCGTCAGCGGCCCTGGTAGTGCGCCGAGGTCTGACGCGCGTTGCCGAGCTTGCTGTACAGCCGGCGGCCGGGGCACTCCGTGGCGAATCCGTCGCGGTGACCGGAGATCACATGGAGCCGGACGTTCTTCCCCTTCTTGTAGAGGTTGCTGCCGCCTGATTTCAGAACCGTCGTGCCCTTCGGGTTGGCTCCGTACAGGCCCAGCTTCCACGCCGAGAGCTTTGCGACCGCGTTGAGCGCGGCCGCGGGCGGTGCGGAGTTGGTGTACGTCCCGAGGACCGCGATGCCCACGCTGTTGCTGTTGAAACCGAGGGTGTGCGCCCCGTAGACGGGCTTGGCCACGCCGCCCGCGCGGCCTTCGTAGATGTTTCCGCACTTGTCGACGGCGAAGTTGTAGCCGAAGTCCCGCCAGCCACTGCTCTTGACGTGGTAGCGGTAGATACTGCGCAGGACGGAGGACGCCTGCGCACAGCGGTAGTTGTTGCCGGACGCGCTGTGGTGCACGAAGGCCGCACGGACCGCCTTCGTATAGACGAAGTTCTTCTCGCGGAGCTTCTCGTCCGCACCCCAGCCCTTGCGGGTGATGATCCGCGGCCGGGGCCCGACGAACGGCTTGCCCGTGGTCTCGCCGCGCGAGGCGAGCAGTTCCGCCTCGGTCTGCTCCTTGGTCAGCTCGGGGATGACGGCCGCGCCGAGCGGCGCCATTTCCGCGTTCACCGCCCAGCTCGCGGCGGCCTCGGCGGTGAGCACGCTGCGCGGGCCGTCCGCGGGCGGGCCCTGGGGCGGGGTGGGGTCGTCGCCGGGGTCGACGAGTTCGAGCCGCAGGTTCCTCGGCAGCTCGGTGGCCGCACGCTCTTCGGGGGCGGCCGCACGGCCTTCCGGGGCGGCCGCACGGTCGGAGGACGCCTCGGCCAGGACACGGACCTCGACGCCGTCCGAATGGCCCACCCACAGCGGTGCGGTGGATCCGCGCAGCCGGCCCGAGGCGCGTTCCGGCGAGTCGAGGTCGGCGGCGTGCTCGTGGTTGTGCGTCTCCATGGGCTGCCACGCCGACCACAGGTGGGTGTCCGCGGCCCGGGTGCGCACCTCGACCCGGCCGTGCAGTTCGGCCTCGGGGTTGTCCCAGACGACGCCGACCAGGGCGAAGGGCAGGACCTCCTGACGTACGACGCCTTGCGCGGCGCCCGCGCCGAGCGCCCGGTCCGAGGCGAGCGGCTTCAGGGGCAGCGACTGGGTCGAGCCGGCCACTTCGGTCTCGCGCAGCGACTCGGCGGCTTCGGGGCCGCGCGGCGATACGGCCGCCTCCGCATCGCGCAGCGACTCGTTCGCGCTCGCCGGCAGAGCGAGCGGCAGGGACAGGGCGACCGCGCAGGCCACACCGATCGAGGAAGCAAGAAATCCGCGCATGCGTCGATGGTGGGCGGAACCTGGCATACCCGCATGTCGTGGACGTAAGGGAATTGACGGTCCGTCGGCCCCTCGTGGGGAGCGCCCCACAGGAGGCGGAGCGCCGCGCGCGTAGGCTTGCCGCTGTGAACGCGACCGACCGCACCCCTGCCGACCTGCTGCGATCCGCGCTGGCCGCGGACCCGGGCCGCCCGCTTGTGACCTTCTATGACGACGCGACCGGTGAGCGCGTCGAATTGTCCGTCGCCACCTTCGCCAATTGGGTGGCCAAGACCGCGAATCTGCTCCAGGGCGAGCTCTCCGCCGAGCCCGGCGACCGGCTCGCTCTGCTGCTGCCCGCGCACTGGCAGACGGCGGTCTGGCTCCTCGCCTGTTCCTCCACCGGCGTGACGGCGGTCGTGGACGGCGACCCCGCGGAAGCCGATCTCGTCGTCTCCGGTCCCGAGCCCGGTCAACTGGCCGCCGCCCTCGCCTGCTCCGGCGAGCGGATCGCGCTCGCGCTGCGTCCGCTCGGCGGCCGCTTCCCGCAGCCGCCGGACGGCTTCCTGGACTATGCGGTCGAGGTGCCGGGCCAGGGCGACCAGTTCGCCCCGTTCGCCCCCGTATCCCCCTCGGACGACGCCCTGGTCATCGGGGATACGGCGCTCACGGGCGCCGAGATCGTGGAGCGCGCCCTCGCCGACGGACGGGGCCTCGGGCTCGGGCCCGGCGACCGGGTGCTGTCCGGACTCTCGTACGGGAATTGGGACGGCCTCTCCGCCGGGCTCTACGCCCCCTTGGCGGCGGGTGCCTCGGTGGTGCTGTGCCGGAATCTGGACCAGCTCGGGGCCGAGGCGCTGGACAAGCGGGTCGAGAGCGAGCGGGTCACGGTGCGGCGGGAGGGCTGACCTTCCGACGGCCGCGAAGCCGCAGGCGGGAGGGCCGACCTCCCGCCGGCCGCCGAGCCGCGGCAGCCGGCCAAAGTCCACCCGTCCGGCGCAGGTCAGGACCGGCCCGCAGGCGCCGGACCGCACCCTCGGGTCATGGTCGAGGAAGCGCCCTTCACCGGGCGCCCGTCCGTGATGCCGACGCCGTGAGGGGTGGACTCCGTCGTGACCGACACCGCAGGCACGCCTGAGGTTCCGGAGGAACCCGGTAACGACGCGCCTACGCCGGTCCCGCCCGAGGTTCCGGGGGGACCCGGACACGAAGCGTCCGCGCCGCCCGAGAGTCCGGAAAGGCCCGGACACGAAGCGTCCGCGCCGCCCGAGGACAAGGCCTCCGGCCCGCATTGGCTCCGCTGGACCGCGCTCGCCGTGTCGGTGCTCGTGCTCGTCACGGCCGGTGTCGGCTGGGGGATCTACAAGCGGCTGCAGGGGAACATCACCCAGGACCTCACGGCCGCCGAGGAGCTGGAGCGCTACGAGAAGGAGCGGCCCGCTCCCTCCACGCACGACGCGCAGAACATCCTCCTGATCGGGTCGGACACCCGGGCCGGGGAAGGCAACGACCAGTACGGCAAGGATTCGGGCACCGACGGCGGCCGCTCGGACACCACGATCCTGCTGCACCTGGCCGCCGACCGGAGAAGCGCCACCGCCGTCTCGCTGCCGCGCGATGTGATGGTGGACATCCCGAGCTGCCGCAAGCGCGACGGAACCCGGACCAGGGAGCAATTCGCCCAGTTCAACTGGGCGTTCGAGTGGGGCGGTGCGGCCTGCACGATCCGTACCGTCGAGGCGCTCACCGATATCCGCGTGGACCACCACATGATCGTGGACTTCCGCGGCTTCAAGAAGATGGTGGACGCCGTCGACGGCGTCGACGTATGCCTCAAGGATCCGATCGACGATCCGGACGCCAAGCTCAAGCTGACCGCGGGCCGGCACAAGCTCAACGGCGAGCAGGCGCTCGGCTATGTCCGTGCGCGCAAGACGCTGGGCAACGGCAGCGACACCGAGCGGATGGACCGCCAACAGGCCTTTCTCGGCGCACTGGTGAACAAGGTGAAGAGCAACGGCGTGCTGCTCAACCCGACCCGGCTCTACCCGGTCCTGGACGCGGCGACCTCCTCGCTCACCACGGACCCCTCGATCGCCGGCCTCACCGACCTCTATGACCTCGTACGGAGCATGCGCAACATCCCCACGGAAAAGGTGCAGTTCCTGACTGTGCCCCGGCAGTCCTATCTGTACGACGCGAACCGGGACGAACTCGTACAACCCGACGCCGGACGGCTCTTCGACCGGCTGCGCGACGACGCTCCGCTGCAAGTCGCCAAGGAGGCGCCCGAGACGGAGGAGGCCGCCACCGAGGAGTCGGCCGAGGGCGAGGAGCCCGCGAGCGAGCGGGACGGTGCGGAGAACGGCGACGGCGGGTACTGGGTGGACACCGGCTATTGGAGCGACGACGGCTACTGGGTCGATGACGGGTACTGGGTCGAGGGCAAGTCGGCCGACGAGGATCCGGCCGCACGCAAGAAGAAGAAACCGACCGACGACGACAAGGCGGACAAACCCGGTCACGGTCCCGGCCGCGAGCCGGAGCGCGAATCGGGTCAAACCCCTTCCCCCCAGCCGACGTTCCGCGGCAGCACCGCCGCCGGAGCCACCTGTTAGGAACGGGATTAGTAAAGGGATCCCCAAGCACAAGGGCCCGTTGACCTTGAATTGGGGCGGATTGACCGTTGTAAGGCCAGTGGAATTTGTCACCGTCGTCCCTCGGCGCCGACCTGGGCGGATAGTGTGAGCGATCCGGTGCACCCGACTGCGATGAAGCAGCGATCCGCACTTGCACTACCGATCGACCGGACGCCTTGGAGGGGGAAGGCGCCGCGAGGCACCGACGGAGGACTCAAGCAACCGTGGATGCGCAAGGCCGTGGGCGGGCGGAGAACATCGACCCCGCAGACCAGTGGGTACTGAACCCGCAGACCGGCGACTACGAACTGCGACTGCACCCCTCCGCACCGGAGTCAGGCATCCCCTCGCCGCGCAGATCCGGCTTCGCCCCGGGCCGCCCCCAGGGCCGGCCCGGCCGCAGGCCGCAAGGCGCGCCCCCCGGTGACGTTCCGGGGCAGCGCAGGCGCCGGATGCCCGAGGATCCGATGGGTCCTGCGGGCCGGCGCAGGCCGAGGCCCAAGAAGTCCAAGGGCAAGAAGATCGCCGTGTGGACCGGCGGTGTGCTGGCGTTCTTCGTGGTCGCCGGCGCCGCCACCGCGTACTTCTACATAGAGCATCTGAACGGCAACCTGACCTCGCTGTCCGACGACGGCGCGGGCACGGGCGGCTACAGCAAGAACCGGGCGATCAACGTGCTGATCGTCGGCACCGACAAGCGCACCGGCAAGGGCAACAAGGGCTACGGCGACTCGGGCAGCCCCGGGCACGCGGACACCACGATCCTGCTGCATGTCTCCAAGGACCGTTCCAACGCAACGGCGTTGAGCATTCCGCGCGACATGATCGTGGACATTCCGGACTGCCCGACCAAGCAGGAGGACGGCTCCGACAAGGTCATTCCGGGCACGCCGAACGAACGCTTCAACGTGAGCCTCGGCCAGGCCGGCCGTACGCCCAGCTGCACGATGCGTACGGTCACACAGCTGACCGGCATCAAGATCGACAACTTCATGGTCGCGGACTTCAACGCGGTCAAGACGCTCAGCAGCGCCGTCGGCGGTGTGGACGTCTGCCTGGAGAAGCCCATCAAGGACCCGAAGTCGCATCTGAACCTGCCCAAGGGCACCAGCACGGTCGAGGGCGATGACGCGCTCGCGTTCGTACGCACCCGTCATGCGGTGGGCTTCGGTTCGGACCTCGACCGCATCAAGTTGCAGCAGCAGTTCCTCAGTTCGCTGATGCGCAAGATGAAGTCGAAGATGACCGATGCGGGCGCGATGCTCGATCTGGCCGAGTCCGCCACGAAGGCGCTCACCGTCGACGACACGCTGAGCGATGTCTTCAAGCTCCGTGGGCTCGGCATGGAGCTCGGCAAGGTGGACCTGAAGAACATCAGCTTCACCACCGTCCCGGTCGTCGACAACTCCGACGGCGCCACCGTCCTGGTCAACGAGTCCAAGGCGAAGCCGCTGTTCGGGGCCATAAAGGGCGATGTGTCGCTGACGGCGACGAAGCAGAAGAAGAAGGACGCCGAGGCGGCGCGCCTCAAGGGCACCAAGTCCGCGGCCGCCGATGTCCGCGTGAACATCTACAACGGCAGTGACACACAGGGTGCGGCGAGCAAGACGCTCACGTATCTGCAGACCGAGCACGGCATGAACAAGGCCAGCCAGCTCGGCAATCACGAGCCCAAGCAGGCGAAGACGACGCTCGAGTACTCTCCCGACCAGGCCGATCAGGCGCGCAAGCTGGCCGAGGTGATGGGGCTTCCGGGTTCGGCGTTGAAACCGGGCAAGAGCGAAACCAATGATCAGGGACTGCCTGCGATGGTCCTGATCCTCGGAGAGGACTTCTCGGAACCCGGCACGCCCGTGGGGGCCGTGGCGGTGCCGGACGATCTCGACAAGACCGAGGCTGACAAGAAGACCTGCGCCAAGTGAACCCGGGGGCCACCTGAACCGTCTGCTGGGGCAGAGGGGTTTCACAGGTGAGGGTCATATGGTGCGCCAGGCTGGGAGGGGACTGGCATGACGCAGAACGGCGTGCGCGGAAGAGGTACGCGACGATCGCGCGTACCGCAGGCGCGTGAACTGGGCTGGGACGACAGCCTGTACGAGGGGTCGGGCGTGCCCGGCCCCCGGGGTGCCGGTGAGGGCGAACCGTCCACCCGGCGCGGGCGGCGGCGTGCGGCACAGCGGCCCCGCAGCCGTCGGCGACGCGCTCTGCGCTGGACGGCGGTGGTGTTCGCGCTGCTGATACTCGGGACGGCCGGCGCCGGATACCTGTACTACCAGCACCTCAACAACAACATCGAGACGGCTCCGCTGCCGGACAAGAACCGTGTGCCGAAGGCGACTCCGAACGCGGCGGGCCAGACACCGCTCAACATCCTCCTGATCGGTTCCGACGACCGTAACTCCAAGGAGAATCTGCGGCTCGGCGGGCACAAGCAGAGCGTCGGGGCGAAGCCCCTCGCCGATGTGCAGATGCTGCTGCACCTGTCCGCGGACCGCAGCAACATGTCGGTGGTCAGCATGCCGCGGGACACGCTCCTCGACATTCCGAAGTGCGAGGACCCGGAGACCGGGGAGAAGTTCGGGGCGCTGACCCGGGAGATGACGAACGTGAGCCTCGGCCGCGGCGGCCCGGCCTGCACCGTGCTCACCTGGGAGAAGCTCACCGGGATCCACATCGACCACTTCGTGATGGTCGACTTCACCGGCGTGGTCTCGATGGCGGACGCCATCGGCGGCGTTCCGGTCTGCGTGGACGCCAACATCCACTCGCGCAACGCGAAGGGCGAAGGCTCCGGCCTCAAGCTGGAGGAGGGCATCACGGAGGTCAAGGGCGAGGACGCCCTGAAGTGGCTGCGCACGCGCTACGGCTTCGAGGACGGCAGCGACATCGCCCGGGCCAAGGCCCAGCACATGTACATGAACTCGATGGTCCGCGAGCTCAAGTCCAGCGCCCGGCTGACGAATCCGGCCGAGATGCTGAACCTCGCCGAGGCGGCCACCAAGGCGCTCAAGGTCGACGACGGCCTGGGTTCGGTACAGAAGCTCGCCGACCTGGGCGGTGAGCTGAAGAAGGTGCCCAACTCCCGTATCAACATGACGACCATGCCCTACGAATACGTGGGCGCCCGCGTCCAGCCGAAGCCCGGCGAAGCCGCGGACCTCTTCGAGCTCGTACGAGACGACATCGCCCTCGACGGCAAGGACGCGGCCAAGAAGAAGGAAGAGCTCTCCGACGACCCGGCCGCCCCGCCCGCGGACACCGGAGTCGTGGTGCAGAACGCCTCGGGCGACGCGACCCGTGCCCCGCTCCAGGGCCGTGCCACCGCCGTCGCCGAGCTGCTCAAGGGCAAGGGCTACACCCTCGCGACCGCCGAGCGGCCCGGTGCCGGCGACGACACCTCGCAGGCCCGTACGGCGATCCGCTTCCCCAGCGCCGAGCTGGAGGGTGACGCGCAGGCGCTCGCCAAGTCCCTCGGCCTGCCGCTGAGTTCGGTCAAGCAGGCCACGGACGTCTCCGGTGTCACGCTGATCGTGGGCGCGGACTGGCGCGAGGGTGACACCCCGCCGAAGCCGACCCCGAAGACGCCGGCAAAGAAGGACATCGAGAACGGCGCCGACGAGGACGCCTGCATGCACGTGAACCCCGCCTTCACCTGGTAGCGCTCACGTCCTGCGCACATACGAGAGGAGCCCGGGGGCCGACCCCCCCCCCGGGGGCCCCTCCCCTGTGTCGGCGA
>NZ_JAEIMH010000019.1:24419-62780 GCF_016464295.1 Streptomyces sp. N35
CGGCCGCATCCGACGGCCGGGGCTCCTCTCGTATGTCTGCGAATCTCGTACGTCGGAGAATCTCGTACGTCCGCGAATCTCGTACGTCCGCGAATCAGGCGTTCTGGCTCAGCACCGCGGGCCGACGTGACGCGATGACCTTCTTGGCCAGCGTCTTGGGGCTGGTCAGGAAGCCGTAGCCCCACGACATGTGCATCGTCGCGAGCGCCACCGGGATCTGCAGCCGTGCCTTGAGCGGCAGTCCCTTGCCGGCCGGCAGGGAACCCGCGGCGATCGCGGCGAGGTAGCCGCCCGGGATCACGAAGCCCAGCGGCGTGACCGCGGCGCCCACGACCAGGCCGGCCGCGATCGCGCAGACCGCCGTCGGCGGGGCCAGATAGCGCAGGTTGATCGAGCCCTCGTGGTAGCGGGCGACGACATGGCGCCAACGCCCGTAGTCCTTGTACTGCTTGGCGAGCGCCTTCACCGACGGGCGCGGACGGTAGGAGACCTTGAGCTCCGGCGAGAACCAGATGAGGCCGCCGGCCTCGCGGATGCGGAAGTTCAGCTCCCAGTCCTGGGCGCGGATGAACTCCTCGTTGTAGCCGCCCTGCTGCTCAAGCGCCGCGCGCCGGAAGACACCGAGGTAGACGGTCTCGGCCGGTCCGGCCTCGCCGCCCGTGTGGAAGGCCGCGTTGCCCACGCCGATCTTCGAGGTCATCGCGGCGGCGACCGCGTGCTCCCAGTCGTTCTCGCCCTCGGCGTGCATGATGCCGCCGACGTTCTGCGCGCCGGTCTCCTCCAGGAGGCGTACGGCGGTGGCGATGTAGTTCGGCGAGAGCATCCCGTGGCCGTCGACGCGCACCACGATCGGGTGGCGCGAGGCCTTGATCGCCGCATTGAGCGCGGCGGGGGTGCGGCCGGTGGGGTTGGGCACCGTGTGGACGCGTGGGTCTTCCGCCACCAGCTCGGCGGCGATCTCGTCGGTACGGTCCGTGGACGGGCCGAGCGCGATCACCACCTCCATCTCCCCCGCGTACTCCTGCTGCAGGATCGCGTGGATGGCGCCGCGCAGATGCCGCTCCTCATTGAGGACCGGCATGATCACGGATACGGCGGTGGGCTGCGCTGCAGTCGACTGGGAATTCTCGCTCATCACCCGTCACGTTACCGCGAATGGGGGACACGGGCGCGCGGCCCCCGGGTGGCCTCCCCGGGCCGCATTTCGTATGGGCCTACGGTTGCACGGTCCCTGCGCCCGCTTCTGCTCCATATGTTCAGCCTGCGGAGGTGTCCCCTGTGCCCGTGCCGCCCAGTCCCGCCCGACCTCCCCGGCAAGGACCTCGGCAGCCGGTCCGGCGATCCGCGCGGCAGGCGCCAGGACGGCGCAGGCGACCACCGGCCCGGCCCAAGTGGGCGATGCGGATGGCGACGACCCTCTCGATGGCGGTGCTCGCGGCGGCGGGCGTCGGACATGCGGTGGTGACCAGCCTGGACACCGGCATCGACCGGGTCGACCCCTTCAAGGACATGAAGAATCGTCCCTCCGGGGGCGACGGCATGAACGTCCTGCTCGTCGGCACGGACGGCCGCGACAAGATCACCGAGCAGGAGCGGCGCAAGTACCGCCTCGGCGGAGCCCCCTGCCACTGCACGGACACGATCATGATCGTGCACATCTCCGCCGACGGGGACCGCGCCAGCATCGTGAGCCTGCCGCGCGACTCGTACGCCGAGGCGCCCGCGCACACCGACCGCAACAGCGGCGAGAAGCACAAGGCGCACCCGATCAAGCTGAACGCGGCCTACGCCGAAGGCGGGCCGAACCTGACCGTGCGCACCGTCGAGCACATGACCAAGGTCAAGATCGACCACTATCTCGAGGTCGACTTCACCAGCTTCATGAAGACGGTGGACGTGCTCGGCGGTGTGGAGATCTGCACCGCGAGCCCGATGAAGGACTCGTACACCGGTCTCGATCTGGCCGCGGGCAAGCACCACCTCAGCGGGGGCGAGGCGCTGCAGTACGTGCGCTCGCGGCATATTGACGGCGCCGCGGACCTCGGCCGGATGCAGCGCCAGCAGCGCTTCCTCGCCGCGGTCATCGCCAAGGCGACCTCGTCCGGGGTGCTGCTCAACCCGGTCAAGTTCCGCAATGTGACCAGGACCATCCTGGGTTCGGTCCGTGCGGACAAGTCCTTCGGTACGGACGAGATGCTGGACCTCGGCCGGGCGATGCGCGGCTTCACGCCCGCCTCGTCGGAGTTCACCTCCGTGCCCATCGGTGAGATGGGCTACATGGTGAAGGGGATCGGCTCCACCCTGAAGTGGGATCCGGAGCGTTCGGAGAAGCTGTTCCAGGCGCTGCGCGACGACAAGCCGCTCGCGCCGCTGCGCAAGAAGCGCAAGTCGGTCCTGGTGGATGTGGCGCCGCAGCAGATCCGCGTCCAGGTGGCCAACGGCACGGACGTCTCCGGCCTCGGCGGCCGCGTGGACAAGGCCCTGCGCAAGACGGGCTTCCGTACGACCGGGGCGCCGAAGGACGCGCCTGCCGTCAAGCGCACGCTCGTCGAGTACGACCCGCGCTGGGACCGCTCGGCCCGCTCGCTGGCGACGGCGCTGCCCGGCTGTGAGCTGAAGGCCGTCAAGGGGCAGGGCGGGACGCTGCAGGTGACGGCGGGACCGGACTTCAAGCAGGTGCGGTCGGTGCGGGCCGAGGACATTCACCAGGGCGAGTTCGGTGTGGTGACCGGGGACCAAGTGGTGTGCGGCAAGTAGGGCCGGGTGGACCAGGTGGTGTGCGGCACGTGAGGCCGGGGCGGACCAGGTGGCGTGACGCGGGGAGCGGGGAGCGGGGAGCGGGGCTCAGTCCTCGAGGCCCTCGGCCGCCCGCTTCTCCCGCAGCTCCATGATCGCCCGGCGGCGCGCGAGGCGGTGCGTACGCCGGATCTGCGCTTCCTGGTAGCGGCGCCGGTCGCGCTCCGTCTCCGGCTGCACCTGCGGGACCCGGCGCGGCTTGCCTTCGGCGTCGACCGCCGCGAACACCAGATACGCGGAGCCGACCTGCTGGGCCGGGGTCGACTCGTTCCACCGCTCGGCCAGGACCCGCACGCCGACCTCCATCGAGGTCCGTCCGGTCCAGTTGACCTGGGCCTTCACATGCACGAGATCCCCGACCCGTACGGGCTCGAGGAACGCCATCTCGTCCATCGAGGCCGTCACCGCGGGACCGCCGGAGTGCCGGCCGGCCACCGCGCCCGCCGCGTCGTCCACCAGTTTCATGATCACGCCGCCGTGCACCGTCCCCAGAAGGTTGGTGTCGTTGTGGGTCATGATGTGGCTGAGGGTGGTCCGGGAAGCCGAGGTCGGCTTGCCCGGAATCTCCTCCTGAGGGGGACGGGCCTGGTCTGTCATGCCGTCCACTCTATGTCTGTTGTTTATCCGCGCTGGTCGTGGGCACTTTGTGTCAGCTCTGCAACAGCCGTGGTCCGGTTTTACGGCATCCCTTGTCTTGGACCTTTATGGAACCTGCACACTGGGAGGCATGAATGACTGGCCCCAGGGGTGGAACGGAGACCGCGACCGTGGATACGGGCGTGGCAGCGGCAGTGCGCAGCCCGAGGGCGCGCGCGTGATGCGCCATGTCCAGCGCGGCCAGGCCTCCCGGCCTCAGGCGGCACCTCAGTACGGCGTCCCGTCGCAGCCCGCGTACGGCAACGACGACCGTTACGACAACGGCGGCCACGACGACGGGCGCGGCAGCTACGACAGCGGCTACAGCGACGGCCAGGTCTACGGCGGCACGTCCCGTGGCGGCCGCGGTGGCGCCGGCCGGGGCGGGGACGACGGCTACTACGACGCCGGGCGGCCGGCTCCGGACTGGCGCCGGCGGATAAAGATCGGCCTGATCACGTTCGTGACGGTCGTGCTCGTGTGGTCGGTCGCCACGTACTTCTGGGCGGACTCCAAGCTCAAGCGCGAGGTCGACCTGTCCAAGGTCATCGAGCGTCCGGGCGGCGGCGAGGGCACCAACTACCTGATCGTGGGCTCCGACAGCCGCGAGGGCATGTCCGCCGAGGACAAGAAGCGCCTGCACACCGGCTCGGCCGAGGGCAAGCGCACGGACTCGATGATGATCCTGCACGTGGGCGACAACGGGAACACGATGATCTCGCTGCCCCGTGACTCGGACGTCGAGATCCCGTCCTTCGTGGGCTCCGAGTCCGGCAAGACCTTCCCGAACACGGGCCGCCGCGTGAAGCTCAACGCCGCGTACGCGGAGGACGGCCCCGAGCTGCTCGTACGTACCGTCGAGCACAACACCGGCCTGAAGATCGACCACTACGCGGAGATCGGCTTCGGCGGCTTCGCCAACATCGTGGACGCGGTCGGCGGCGTCGAGATCAAGATCGACAAGCCGATGAAGGACAAGAAGTCGGGCTCGAACTTCGTGCCCGGCACCCACACCCCCAACGGCGAGCAGTCCCCGGCCTGCGTACGCCACCGGTTCGGCCTGCGCTACGGCCTCGCCGGCGGCGACCTGGACCGTACGAAGAACCAGCAGAAGTTCCTCTCGGCGCTCGCCAGCCAGGTCGCGACCCCGGGCACGGTCCTGAACCCCTTCAAGCTCTACCCCACGATGGGCGCGGGCCTGGACACCCTGGTCGTCGACAAGGACATGGGCCTGTTCGACGTGGCGGAGATGTTCTGGGCGATGAAGAGCGTCTCGGGCGGCGACGGCAAGTCCATGAACATGCCGATCTCGGGCAGCCGCGGCGGCAACCTGGTCTGGGACAAGGCCAAGGTGCAGCAGCTGGTGGAGCAGCTGAAGAACGACGAGAAGGTGACCGTCACCGAGTGAGGGCCGTCCGTCTGGAGGTGGCCGCGACCGCGGCTGCCTCCGCACTTGTCCTGCGCCCCTGGCGCGACGACGACATCGGGCCGCTGACCGAGGCGTACCGCGATCCCGCGATGCGGCAGTGGCTGCGGTCCCAGGTGGCGAGCACCGCCGACGCGGCGAGGTGGCTGGAGGTCCGGCACCGCGGCTGGGAGTCGGGCGACTACCTGAGCTTCGCTGTGCAGGAGGCCTGCGCGGGCGGCGCACTGCTCGGCAACGTCGCCCTCAAACGGTCGGCCGCAACGCGGCAGTCCGCGGAGGTCGGCTACTGGACGACCACGTCCGCCCGAGGGCGGGGAGTGGCCTCACGGGCCCTCGAAGCCCTCACCGTATGGGCGTTCACGGCCTTCGAGGCAGACGGTCTCGTCCGCCTCGATCTGCTCCACCAGGTCGGCAACACCGCCTCGTGCAAAGTCGCCGAGAGAACCGGCTACGACTTCGACCGGATCGTGCCGGCTCGGCCGCCTTGGCCGACGGACGGGCATCTGCACGTACGGCGGGCCGCGGGCCACTCCTCACCGGACAAGCAGCCTCACGGTTCCATGCCGGCACCAAGGCGAACCGAGACCGGCGATGTTCGGCTCTCAGGCCACCTGGCCGAAGGCCACGGTTCGAGAGCCGGGAG
The DNA here is from genome assembly GCF_016464295.1 of Streptomyces sp. N35. Taxonomy (NCBI): domain Bacteria; kingdom Bacillati; phylum Actinomycetota; class Actinomycetes; order Kitasatosporales; family Streptomycetaceae; genus Streptomyces; species Streptomyces sp. N35. The sequence goes on from NZ_JAEIMH010000019.1 coordinate 29,921, forward strand.
TGAAGCGAGCAAATGAATGCTCCCAGGACTCGCCTGGCCAGTAGTAGGTGACCCGCCCCTCAGAGGGCCGGTAGCGGGCGGTGTAGAGGGTTCCAAGACCCTCGTCGTAGGCGTACTGGTACAGCGGCGGCTTCAGCATCGCCGCCACATCGGTGCCCGCCGCACGTACGGCAGCCAGCCGCTCCTGGGTCCGGGAGAACTGCTCCTGCTCGTCAGGCACCGGCAGGTGCTGGTGGTTGGCCGCGCAGGCATCCGGTGCCTTGGCCGGCTCGATGTCCGGTCCGACGAACACCGAGACCGCCTGCTCGGCGTCGACGAGCGTGACGTTCTGCGGGATGGCGATCGGTATCGATCCCAACGTGCCGATTGCTTCGTCAACGGTGGTGCACGTCTCAAGGAGATAGCGCAGCACGATGGGGACGGCGAAGCCGGTGCCGTGGACGAAGCGTCCGCCGAAGGTGAGCGAGACCGCGAGCCCGGCATCGTTCATCCCGTCGAGCAGACCCCAGGCCGCTTCCTGCATACCGATCACCGGACGCAGGAAGTGCGTGGAGCCGATGGTGCCTTCGCACTCGGCGGGGTCGAAGTCGTAATTACGCAGCAGAGTGCCGTTGTCGCCGATCTGGGTGCAGCCCGAGAAGAAGGGGCGCAGGGCCGCAAAGGTCAGGAAGGCTTCCCCGTGCGGCCGGTCGAGCTGGCGGGCGAGCCGCTCCAGCAGGGGGACCAGCTCCGGCATATGGGCCTCGAACAGTTTCCGGGCCCGCTCCGCGCCTTCCGGAGTCCGCCCCTCGTCGGCCAGCCATAGCTCCGTGACCGGCCACAGGGCTTGTGCATGCGCGGCTCACCGCCCGTCGCTCCCGTCGCCGAACTCCACGGCGTGGAACGTCTTGTGCTGCCTGCTCATGGCTGCCGCTCCCCTGCGGACGTCGGGCACGATGGCCGCAACCTAGCCAATTGCGCAGGCGATTCACCAGATCACGCCGCTCCGAGCGCGCCTTGCATCCCGCGATAGCGCTGGGGCGCGGCGGCGATCACCGCGTGCGCCGTCACCGCCGTGGGGACGTGCACCTCCGCCCGCTGATCGCGGTGGGTCCGGGCGCGGCTCCTGGGCAGGGCAACCGACCGGCACGGGTTCTCCGCCACGTACCCGTGCTCCATCGCCCAGGTGACGACCCGGTCGTTCGGTCACGGGTCGGAAGAAGGGCGCCCGAAGGCGCCCTTCATCAGTCAACGCGCAGGGTATTAAGGAAGGTTGCGCGCCATCACGATGCGCTGAACCTGGTTCGTACCCTCGTAGATCTGGGTAATCTTCGCATCTCGCATCATTCGCTCCACCGGGTAGTCCCGCGTGTAGCCGTAGCCGCCGAGGAGCTGCACCGCGTCCGTGGTGACCTCCATCGCGATGTCCGAGGCGAAGCACTTGGCGGCCGCGCCCAGGTACGTGAGGTCGGCGTCGCCGCGTTCCGAGGCCGCCGCGGCCTGGTAGGTGAGGGCGCGGGCCGCGGAGATCTTCATGGCCATGTCGGCGAGCATGAACTGGATGCCCTGGAAGTCGGCGATCGGCTTGCCGAACTGCTTGCGCTCCTGGACGTAGCCCTTGGCGTAGTCGAGGGCGCCCTGGGCGATGCCGAGGGCCTGGGCCGCGATGGTGATGCGGGTGTGGTCCAGGGTCTTCATGGCGGTCGCGAAGCCCGTGCCCTCGTCGCCGATCATGCGGTCGGCGGGGATACGGACGTTGTCGAGGTAGACCTCGCGGGTCGGGGAGCCCTTGATGCCGAGCTTCTTCTCCGGGGCTCCGAAGGAGACGCCCTCGTCGCTCTTTTCGACGACGAAGGCGGAGATGCCGCGCGAGCGCTTCTCGGGGTCGGTGACGGCCATGACCGTGTAGTACTCGGACTCGCCCGCGTTGGTGATCCAGCGCTTGACGCCGTTGAGTACCCAGAAGTCGCCGTCGCGTACGGCCTTGGTCTTCATGCCGGCCGCGTCCGATCCTGCGTCCGGCTCGCTGAGCGCGTACGAGAACATGCCCTCGCCCTTGGCAAGGGGGCCCATGTACTTCTTCTTCAGCTCCTCGGAGCCGGAGAGGATCACGGGGAGCGAGCCCAGCTTGTTCACGGCGGGGATGAGGGAGGAGGACGCGCAGACGCGGGCGACCTCTTCGATCACGATGACCGTGGCGAGCGCGTCGGCGCCGGCGCCGCCGTACTCCTCGGGCACGTGGACGGCGTGCAGGTCGTTGGCCACCAGCGCGTCATGGGCCTCCTGCGGGAAGCGGGCCTCCTCGTCCACGGCCGCGGCGAACGGCGCGATCTTCGCTTCGGCGAGCGAGCGGATGGCGTCGCGGAGCATGTCGTGCTCCTCTGCCGGGCGGTACAGGTCGAAATCAGCGTTTCCCGCCAAGTTCTCTCACTCCCAAGGTGCACTGGTGCTAACTACCGTTAAGTAACCCAGATTTTAGGGGGGCCCGCCCCCTGGGTGATACGTGAGCTTGGCGACAGCGGGAAAGCCCTTGCGCCCAGGCCCGTGCCGGGTCCCGCACCGGGTCCCGTGCCGAGGCCCCGTACCGAGGGCGAATGTTCCCCTCCGCATCCCCGACTATGCTCGGGCGGCAGTCCTGCCCCGCATCCTCAGGAGCACCGCACATGTCCCTCAAGATCACCGTGATCGGCACCGGCTATCTCGGCGCCACCCATGCCGCGGCGATGGCGGAGCTCGGGTTCGATGTGCTCGGTCTCGATGTCGTACCCGAGAAGATCGAGATGCTCTCGGCGGGCAAGGTGCCGATGTACGAGCCGGGGCTCGAGGAGCTGCTCGCCCAGCACGTGGCCGGGATCGAGGGGTCCAGCGGGCGGCTGCGGTTCACGACCTCCTGGGAGGAGGTCGGCGCGTTCGGCGATGTCCACTTCGTCTGCGTGAACACCCCGCAGAAGCACGGTGAGTACGCGTGCGACATGAGCTACGTGGACGCGGCCTTCGGCTCGCTCGCCCCCGTCGTACGCGAAGGGTCCCTGGTCGTCGGCAAGTCGACCGTGCCCGTCGGTTCGGCCCAGCGGCTCGCGGAGCTGCTGCCCGAGGGTGCGGAGCTGGCGTGGAACCCGGAGTTCCTGCGCGAGGGCTTCGCCGTGCAGGACACCCTGCACCCCGACCGGCTCGTGGTGGGTGTGCGCAGCGAGCGTGCGGAGAAGATCCTGCGCGAGGTGTACGCGACGCCGATCGGCGAGGGCTCGCCCTTCGTCGTGACCGACTTCCCCACCGCCGAGCTGGTGAAGACCTCCGCGAACTCCTTCCTGGCCACCAAGATCTCGTTCATCAACGCGATGGCCGAGGTCTGCGAGGCCGCCGGCGGCGATGTGGTGAAGCTGGCCGAGGCGATCGGCTACGACGACCGGATCGGCAAGAAGTTCCTGCGCGCCGGGATCGGTTTCGGCGGCGGCTGTCTGCCCAAGGACATCCGTGCGTTCATGGCCCGCGCCGGTGAGCTGGGCGCGGACCAGGCGCTGACGTTCCTGCGCGAGGTCGACTCGATCAACATGCGCCGTCGCGGGCACATGGTGGAGCTGGCGCGCGAGGCGGTCGGCGGCGACTCGTTCCTGGGCAAGCGGGTGGCGGTGCTCGGTGCCACGTTCAAGCCCGACTCCGACGACGTACGGGACTCCCCCGCGCTGAACGTCGCCGGGCAGATCCATCTGCAGGGCGGCCAGGTCACGGTGTACGACCCCAAGGGCATGGACAACGCCCGCCGGCTCTTCCCGACCCTCGGTTACGCGGACACCGCGCTCGGTGCGGTCCGTGGCGCGGATGTCGTGCTGCATCTGACGGAGTGGCGCGAGTTCCGTGAGCTGGACCCGGCGGCGCTGGGTGCGGTGGCCGCCGAGCGCGTCATCCTCGACGGCCGCAATGCGCTGGACCCGGTTCTGTGGCGTGAGGCGGGCTGGACGTACCGGGCGATGGGGCGGCCGGCGGCGTAAGAGCTGCTCGGCCTGCTGCCGTACGGGTCTTGCGTGCGGGCCTACCGGTCGAGGCGCTCGATCGTGGCTGTCGACGGTGGGCGGCGCTGCTGGGCCGCGCGGGCGGTGAAGTCCGCGTCCCTGAGCACCCGTTGGGCGTTGCCCCAGGTGAGCTGGGCGAGGTCGGGTTCGGTCCAGCCGCGCTGCAGCAGTTCCGCGATCAGCTCCGGGAAGCGCGAGGTGTCCTCGACGCCCTCGGCCGGCTCGTCCGCCGTGTCGTACGTGCCGGAGAGCGCGACGCACTCCGCTCCCGCCACCTCGCGTACGTGGTCCAGGTGGTCCGCGATGCGGGTCAGTGTCGGGCCGGTGCGGGCGGAGGCGCACGGGACCATGCACAGGCCCTTGTTCGTACGCAGAGCGGTGAGCGTCGCGTCGGACAGGTTGGCCGGGTGCGGGGTGAGGGCCGCGGCGCCCGAGCGGGAGAAGACCACCGGGGCCTTGGTGACGGCGAGGGTGCGCTGGACGGTCCGTTCCGAGCTGCCGCTGAGGTCGATCAGCAGGCCGAGGCGGTTGCACTCGCGGACGACCTCCTCGCCGAAGCGGGTGAGGCCTTCCGGGCCGGCCCAGGACGTTCCGTACAGGCCGAGGCTGCGTACTCCGAGGGCGTACAGGGCGCGCAGGGCGCCGAGCGAGTCGCCGAGCGCGTGCGCCTCGGCGGGGCCGAGCAGACAGGCGATCCGGCCGTGGGAACGGGCGTCGGCGGCGTCCGAAGGCGTGCGGGTCAGGCGCAGGGCCTCGGGGTTGGCCTCGATGACATGGCCGGCCAGGTCGATGAGGTCGAGGGTCGCGGAGACGGCGCGCTCGCCGTTCGCCTCGGGCGGGAGCGTGAGCGACCAGAACATGGCGCCCACGCCGCCCTCGCGCAGGCGCGGGATGTCGGTACGCAGGGCGCTCTCGCCCAACTCCAGGTCGTACCAGGAAAGCTGACGCAACGCCCAGGGAAGCCCGCTGTGTCCGTCGGCGACGGGGTGCTGCCTGAGCAGGGTGCGGGCGTGGGTGAGGGGGCTCGGGGTGCCGGTGCTCGGCGGAGCATCGGTGGGTGACGGGGTGCCGGTGCTCGGCGAGGGGTCGGTGTGCGGCGGGGTCTCGGCGCTCGGCGGAGCGTCGGCGCGTGACGCGGCCTCGGTGCTCGGCGAGGCGTCGGTGTGCGGCGGGGTCTCGGTGCTCGGCGGAGCGGTCGAGGGCTCGTCCAGCTTGCCGATTTCGCCTGGGGCCAGCGACTCATCCTGCAGATCCGCCATCGGGGGCTCCGGTCACGTGGGGGTGCGGTGGTGGGCTGCGCGTATCGCCCACCGTGGCATGGGGTCGGGGGTGTGACCCGGCGGGTGGTACGTACGGGGGTACGGCGTCACACGCACGTACCCCCTGCGCCCGTTGCGACGGGCCCATCTCCCCCACCACGCCCTTCCCCAAAACCGAGGGCAAGCCCCCGGGCCCCCCCGGGGGGGTGCGTTGGGTGGGGTGAGGGGCTGCAGCGGAACGGAGCGGAGAGAAACGGGGCCCGGTCGCGAGCCGGGGGCGAGGGGGGCGATGCCTAGAGGGGGGCGGGGGCGGTGGGGGACGCGCGCCCAGGGCGACAGAAAGGCGACGCTGTTGCCCGCCCGCACCTCGGCGGGGACTCCGTCCCCTGCACCTCCGACGCGCGGGCGAAGCGACAGCCGCGCGACGTCAGATGGGGACGACCGCGAGGGCAGGACACCCCACCGGCCGACAGGAACGAGCCAAGGCAAGAAGGCGAGGCCGAAAGGGGTGAGGGCCCATGAGACACCGGCCGCAACGACGGAAAGCAGCACCCCCGCCCGACCGCACCCTGGCGGGGGCTCCTCGCCCTGCACCCCCGACGCGCGCACGAAACGACAGCCGCGCGACGTCAGAAAGCGACGACCGCAAGAGCAGAACACCCCACCGACCGGCAGGAACGAGCCAGGGCAAGAAAGCGAGGCCGAAAGAGGTGAGGGCCCATGAGACACCGGCCGCAACGACGGAAAGCAACACCCCCGCCCAACCGCACCCTCGCGGGGACTCCGCCCCCTGCACCCCCGACGCGCGGACGAAGCGGCAGCCGCGTCCGGTGGAAGACGCTGCCATCGACCGCGGGACACCCCACCGGCCGACAGGCGCGTGCGGGCGGAAGCCTGGACCTGACGGGTAGGACCCCGACCGGCCGCGCAGCCCCGTACCCATGGAAGACGACAGGGCGGAGAGCTGACGACACCGACCGACCGTGTAGCCGCGTACCGACGGGAGGCGACCGCGCGGAGAGCGGGACCACCACCCCACCAGCCGGATAGCCGCGCGACGACGGAACGAGACAACCCCGCGCGCGGAACACCCCACCCGCCGTCAGCCGCGCAACCACGGAACCGGACAACCCTGCGCGCGGAACACCCCACCGGCCGGCAGCCGCGCGACGGCAGAAGGGGACGGCGTGGAGGGCGGAACGCCCCACTGGCCGGCAGCCGCGCGACGGCAGAAGGGATGGGATGGAGGACGGAACACCGCACCGGCCGTCAGCCCCGCGACGGCAGAAGGGATGGGATGGAGGGCGGAACACCGCACCGGCCGGCAGTCGCTCGACGGCGGAAGGGGACGGGGTGGGGTGCATTGTCATTCGGGCACCCCCGACGTCGGCGGTGACCCTTCGCGGGAACGGTGCCATTGCCCGAATGAGCAAGCACCCCACCCCGGCCCCGACCCACGACGAACCGCAGGCGCACAACGCACCGGCGGAAAGCCGCACACGAAACCGCACGCGAGCAGAACGCACCGGCGGAAAGCCACACACGAAACCGCACGCGAGCAGAGCGCACCGACAGGAAGCCGCACCCCGAACAGGGGGCCTGGGGGCGCAAGCCACCAGCGGGGGCCCGGGGGCGGAGACCCCGTGGGATCAACCCCGCCGCACCCGTACCTTGAACCGCCCGTCCTTCTCCTGCGACACCACCGTGATCCGCACCCCGTGCTCCCGGTCCACGAAGGTCTCCCCGGGCCCGTACGGAGCATCGGACAGCTCCGCGTGCACATTGGGCCGCCGCGTACAACCGCCGGAATCCCGCGCCGAGTCGGCCACCGTCACCGGCCCCTGCCCCGTATCGACATCGGCATCCACGCGGTACACCAGCACACCGGGCTTGCAGACCGCCTCATCGTTCCCACCCCGCGTACGCACCTCGAGCGCATACCCCGCCTGCTCACTGAGCGGAACGAACGTCAGCTTCGTACCGTCACGCTTCGACCCCAGCGGACTCAGCAGATGCTCCGACACCCCGGACGCCGACGCACACCGCACCTGGTTGTCGTCCAGCCACCCGAGCTTCCACTTGTGCCAGCCGAGCAGATCGTTGTTCGCCCCCCAGTCCTCGCTCATGATGTCCCAGTGCCCGACCGCCCCACCCCCATCGGCGGTGTACAGATCCGGCAGCCCGAAGACATGCCCGTTCTCATGCGGCAGCACCCGGTAGCCGGTCTCGTCGTACGACCCCGACCCGTCGTCCTGCCGGCTGTAGACGAAGGACGCGTTGGAGACGGGCACCCCATCGGCGACCGGCGCCTCGTGATTGCCCGCGAAGGTCACCGACAGCACGGTGTCGAGCGCGGAAGGCCCCGCGTTCGGGGTGACGAGGACGTTCACGAGGTCGTACGAGCGGAAGTCCACGTCGGGGTCGGCGGTCCGCACGATGTCCTCGACCAGCGCCCGGTAGCCGGGATCGAACGGAGCGCCGCGCTCTATCCCGTACGCGGAGAATTTGCGCGGCATCCGCAGCCAGTCCTTGACCGGTGCGTGCGGCTGGTAGTCGAGCCGCCCGTACGAGCTGGTGCGGAACCACTTCTGGGTCTGCGGGAAGAACTCCCTGTACCGCTCGAGCGCCGTGCCCTCCCCGGGCGCGTCCGGGAAGTCGACCATCAGATTCAGCGCGCGGATGGTGCCCGTCGAACGGGAGTAGCCGGGCCCGGTGGGCACGCCCTCGGACATCTGGACACCCATCGAGCCCGTGATCATGCACGGACCAAGGGCCGTGGAGCGGGCCGCGGACACCGGCCCTGACGCGCTCGAGGGGTCGGCGAGCAGCTGTCCCGTACTGGCCGTCGCCGTCGCGGAGATGGCCAGCGCAGCGGCCGCGGCGAGCCAGCTGCTGCGGCGCGGCCTGCGTATCCAGCGAGGGGACAGCTGCATGCGAGGGCCCTTCCGGTCCGGCGGCACGGCAGCCGTGGAACCAGCCGCCGCACCGGCGGCGCGGCGGCCGTCGAGCACCACCACGCCAAGTCGTCACCCCGAGGGCCGGCCCCATGAGCGGGCCGCACCAGGCCGCGACGGAAGCCGCGTCCATGACGATCACCTTCTGCCGGGGGCGCGACACGCGCGCGCCGGGTGAGCCGATCGTGGGTTTCTCGCCCGGAACAGGTGTGAGCCAGGTCACAGGAGCGTCGGGAAATAACCGGGGAGGGTCTCCCCGTTTAGACCTGTGTTCGCGCGAAACGGGGACTGACTCCCCGCATCGAGGCGAAGCGTCCCGCGGCCGGTTCCGGCACTGGGGCGAAGGAGTCGGGAAATAGAAGTGGACAGATGTCCACTTCGGAGGGCAGGATGGTTATGGTCACCGCAGCAGCCGCTGAACGGTCGCGTCCCGTGCCGCGCCCCCGGGCCGACGCACTGCGCAACCGTGAGCGGATCGTGGCGGCGGCCAGGGAGATGTTCGTCGAGTTCGGACCCGAGGTCCCGTTCGACGAGATCGCCCGCAGGGCCGGCGTCGGCAACGCCACCCTGTACCGGCACTTCGCCGACCGTGCGGAGCTCATCCGCGAGGTCGTCTGCTCCGTCATGGACCGTGCGTCGGAGCAGGCCGAGCGGGCCCTCGCCGAGGAGGGTGACGCGTTCGAGGCGCTGCGCCGCTTCGTGCACGCGGCCGCCGAGGAACGGATCGGCGCCCTGTGCCCGATGCTCGCCGGTGACTTCGACAAGGAACACCCGGATCTCGACGAGGCCCGGGACCGTATCGAATCCCTGGTCGAAGAGCTGATGGCCAGGGCCCGCACCGCAGGTCAACTGCGCACCGATGTCGCTGTCGGTGACCTGATGGTGGCGCTGTCCCAGCTCACCCGGCCCCTGCCAGGGTCGGGGTGTGTGAACTTCGACCAGTTCGTCCACCGCCACCTGCAGCTGTTCCTGGACGGCCTGCAGGCCCCGGCCCGATCCGAACTCCCGGGAACGGCGGCCACTTTGGAGGATCTCCGCCAAAGGGCCTGACCGTCCCTCACAAACTTCAGCAGTAACTCCTCAGCAGTAACTCCTCAGCAGGAACTCTTCACCGTCATCGCACGCTGTCGTGCGCGTGCGTTTTTTCAAGAAATATCGAGGTGGGTACCCCCATGTCCGAAACAGCCCTCAAGCCCGATACCGGGCTCGACCCGAAGCGATGGACCGCGCTGGTCTTCATCGCCCTGGCGCAGCTCATGGTCGTGCTCGACGCGACGATCGTGAACATCGCCCTGCCGACCGCCCAGCTGGACCTGGGGATCTCCGACGGCAACCGTCAGTGGGTCATCACGGCCTACGCCCTGGCCTTCGGCGGTCTGCTGCTGTTCGGTGGCCGTATCGCCGACCTGTGGGGCCGCAAGCGGACCTTCGTGACCGGTCTGATCGGTTTCGCCGGTGCGTCCGCCCTCGGTGGCGCGGCGACCGGTGAGGCCATGATGCTGATCGCCCGTGCCGCGCAGGGTGCCTTCGGCGCGCTGCTCGCGCCGGCCGCGCTCTCGCTGCTCGCCGTGATGTTCACCGACGCCAAGGAGCGCGCCAAGGCCTTCGGCATCTACGGTGCGATCGCCGGTGGTGGTGGCGCCGTGGGTCTGATCCTCGGCGGTGTCCTCACCGAGTACCTGAACTGGCGCTGGACCTTCTTCGTCAACATCCCGTTCGCGATCGTCGCCGCCCTCGGCGCGTACTTCGTGATCCGTGAGCCGGCCGGCGGCCGCAACCGTTCGCCGCTCGACATCCCGGGTGTGCTCCTGTCGACGACCGGTCTGGTCGCGCTGGTCTACGGCTTCACGCGCGCCGAGTCCGAAGGCTGGTCCGACTCCGTGACCATCGGCAGCTTCGTCGCGTCCGTCGTGCTGCTCGCCGCGTTCGTCGCCGTCGAGGCCAAGGTCAAGCACCCGCTGCTCCCGCTGCGCGTCATCACCGACCGCAACCGCGGTGGCGTCTACCTGTCGCTGGGTCTCGCCGTCATCTCGATGTTCGGCCTGTTCCTCTTCCTGACCTACTACCTGCAGGTCGTCAAGGGCTACAGCCCGGTCATGACCGGCTTCGCGTTCCTGCCGATGATCGTCGGCATGATCACGGGCTCGACCCAGATCGGCGCCCGTCTGATGACCCGCGTCCCGCCGCGCCTGCTCATGGGCCCGGGCTTCCTGGTCGCCGCGCTCGGCATGCTGCTCCTGACCCAGATGGAGGTCGGCTCCTCGTACCCGCTGCTGATCATGCCGGCGCAGCTGCTGCTCGGTCTCGGTATGGGTACGGCGTTCATGCCGGCCATGTCGCTCGCCACCATCGGTGTCGAGGCGCGGGACGCCGGTGTGGCCTCCGCGATGGTCAACACCTCGCAGCAGGTCGGCGGCGCCATCGGCACCGCGCTCCTGAACACCATCGCCGCCTCGGCCACGACCGCGTACCTCGTGGACAACGCGGCCGGCGCCACCAACCAGCAGCTGCTGCAGGCGCAGGCCATGGTCGAGGGCTACACCTCGGCGATCTGGTGGGCCGTCGGCATCCTGGTCGTGTCCTCGCTCATCGCGTTCACCTTCATCACCACCAGCGCGCAGGGCTCCACGCCGGTCGCCTCCGGTGGCGGCAAGGGTGCGGACGAGGACCTTCAGGTCCCCGTCATGGCCCACTGATCCACGTATCGCAGCAGTAGCCGGACTGCCCTGAGAGCTCAGCGCAACCAGGGCAGATCCGCACCCGCCTCGCACGGCTGAAGTCCCTCGGCGACGATCTTCATGATCTCGCCGAGGGATTTCTGCTGTTCGGGGCTGAGCCGGTCGAAGAGCGCCTGCCGTACGGCGGCGACATGGCCGGGCGCGGCCTCGGCAAGCACCTCGGCGCCCCGCTCGGTGAGGATCGCGTTCTGGCCGCGCTTGTCGGAGGGGCAGTCCTCGCGGCGGACCCAGCCGTTCTTCTCCAGGCGGGCGACGGCGTGCGAGAGCCGGGAGCGGGTGATCTTCGCCTGTCGGGCGAGCTCGGTCATCCGCAGCCGCCGGCGCGGGGCCTCGCCGAGCTGGACGAGCAGCGCGTAATAGAGGTGCGGCAGCTTGGCGTCACGCTGCAGCTGCCGGTCCAGGTGGTCGTCGAGGAGCATGGTGGCCTGCAGATACGTGCGCCAGATCTGCTGTTCCCCGTCAGTGAGCCAGCGGGGCTCGTCCTCGTGCTTCGTCGCCATGCTTCCACTGTACGGAGCGGTTTCTTGAAGGTTGAAGGAAAGGGGGGCGGGGAGTACCGTCGAGGTTGTGCTTGAAGTTTCAAGTATGAGTACTCGGCGCACGTTTCCCGTGTGCGAGTGAGTGCCTGAGCAAGGGAGCCGCCATGAACGCCACCACCGCCGAGCGCATGCCCGCGCTCTACCTCTCGCACGGCGCCCCGCCGCTGGCCGACGACGCGCTGTGGCCGGCTCAGCTCGCGGCCTGGTCCGCGGAGCTGCCGCGGCCGAAGGCGATCCTGATGGTCTCCGCGCACTGGGAGGAGGCCCCGCTCGCGCTCGGCGCCACCGAGGCCGTGCCGCTCGTCTACGACTTCTGGGGCTTCCCCGAGCACTACTACCAGGTGCGGTACGAGGCTCCGGGAGCCCCTGAACTCGCCGAGTCCGTACGGAAGTTGCTGCGGGCTCCCGGTGTGCCGGTGCAGGACATCCCGGACCGCGGCCTCGACCACGGCGCGTACGTGCCGCTGGTCGAAATGTTCCCGGGCGCCGACATCCCGGTCCTGCAGATCTCCATGCCCACGCTCGACCCGCGCCGGCTCATGGACATCGGCCGCAAGCTCGCACCGCTGCGCGACGAGGGCGTGCTGATCGTCGGCAGCGGCTTCTTCACGCACAACCTGGCGGCGCTGCGGCAGGGCGGAATCCCTTCCTGGTCCGCGGAGTTCGACGCGTGGGGGCACGAGGCGCTGGACACGGGCGACGTGGACGCGCTGCTCGATTTCACGGTCAAGTCGCCGGCGGGCCAGCTGGCCCACCCGCGCACCGAGCACTTCGCGCCGCTGTTCGTGGCGATGGGGGCGGCGGACGAAGCCGGTGATCTGGGGGTGCAGCGGTCCGTGATCGACGGGTTCTGGATGGGGCTCGCGAAGAGGTCGGTGCAGTTCGGCTAGGGGCCGCTGCGGTGCTCGGCTAGGGGCCGCTGCGGTGCGTCCGCAGTGGCAGCTGCTCGTGGGGCTCGCGGGAACTGTTGGCGCGTTCGGGCCGTTGGGCGATTGAAGCGGCTGTGGCTGTGTTGCGCGGGCCGGTTGAGGGAACTCGGGGAGCTGCCGGGCAACCAGGATGCGGTCGGCGCCGTCTTCACCAGCGGGGAGAACGGGCCGCCGCAAGGGGTGGAGCAGGCGAAACGTGTGACGGCCGTCTCATTTCCACGGCGTCTACGACGACGCGCGAGGGGTACGGGACGGGTCCTTGCACCCGACCTGACCTGCATCTCCGTGACACCGGCAAGGTGTCGGTCCGTGTTGCGGCGGCACAGGGTACTGCAAGATCACGAAAAATGTTGGGCAGCTCGGGAATTCTGTCCGGATTCCAGTCGTTGTTTCCATCGGAAGCGGTAGCCAAGCGTTATTTGAAGTGTCACAGCCCGGCCGCCGCCCCTGGAGTCCCGAAGACCACCAGCAGGCCCCACTCATCGCAAGGGAGCACGCATGGCAACCCGTGCCGTCGCCCGTCGTAAGACCGCCAAGGGCGGATCCGACGCGGCAAGCAGTGTTCGCGTCGGAACCGGTGAAATCGCCGACCGCGACCTGGTCGGCATGTATCTGGACGAGATAGCCCGCACGCCGCTGCTCGACGCCGCCAAGGAGGTCGAGCTCTCGCAGATCATCGAGGCGGGTGTGTATGCCCAGCAGATCCTCGACGGGACGCTCGACCAGGCCACCGAGACCGGCAAGGACGCGAGCCGTGACGAGCTCGAGGCCCTGGTCGCCGACAGCGAGCGCGCCAAGGACATCTTCATCCGCTCCAACCTCCGCCTGGTCGTCGCGGTCGCCCGCCGCTATCCGCGCTCGGGTCTGCCGCTGCTCGACCTGATCCAGGAGGGCAATGCGGGCCTGGTGCGCGCGGTCGAGAAGTTCGACTACCGCAAGGGCTTCAAGTTCTCCACGTATGCGACCTGGTGGATCCGTCAGGCCATCACCCGCTCCATCGCCGACCAGTCGCGCACGATCCGGCTGCCCGTCCACCTCGTCGAGGAGCTCGGCCGCATCCGCCGCGTCCAGCGCGAGTTCAACCGGGAGAACGGGCGCGACCCGGAGCACACCGAGATCGCCGCCGAGCTCGGCTCGACGCCGGAGCGCGTCGGCGACGTGCTCGACTGGGCGCGCGACCCGGTCTCCCTGAACATGTCGGTGGACGACGACGGCGACACCCAGTTCGGCGACCTGCTCGAGGACACCTCGGCCATCTCGCCCGAGCAGTCGGTGCTCACGCTGCTTCGCAGCGAGGAGCTCGACGGTCTGATCGGCCGGCTCGACCAGCGCACCGCGTCGATCATCAAGATGCGGTACGGCATCGAGGACGGCCGCGAGCGCACCCTGACCGAGGTCGGCAAGGAGCACGGTCTGACCCGCGAGCGGATCCGTCAGATCGAGAAGCACGCCCTGCTCGAGCTGAAGCGGATGGCCCGCGACACCGGCTTCGACGCGGCGGCGTAACCCCCGGCGGCAGCCCGCAGTCACTGCGGTGCCGCCGCCCCCGAGACCGAGCCCCCGGCGCCCCACCCCCCCCTGGCGTCGGGGGCTCGTTGTGTTTCCGCTAGCTCGCCGCCGCACGCGTCAGGCGGCTGCCCAATTGGGCGACCCGCTCGGCCAGTTCCACAGGGCCGTGCACCGTGAAGTCCACCCCCGCCATCGCGAGGCGCATCGCCGCCCACTCCAGCGAGTCCTGGACCGTGGACCGCAGCCGGCAGCTGTCCGGTCCCGTCGGCTCCGGGGCGCCGAAGGACGGCGGGAGGCGGCGGGCCACGTCGGGCGACGGTGGCTCGGAGGGCACGTCGATCTCGAACGAGGGCGCCGCCCGCCCCCCCCCCGCCCCCATGGCCTCCCCCGCGTCCCCGGTCGGCACCTCGCGCGGCGCGAACCGCGCACCCGTCGCGAACGGGTCGCCGACCCGGTCGACCCGGAACGTACGCCAGTCGTCCCGGTCCAGGTCGTACGCGACGAGGTACCAGCGCCGGCCCGCCGAGATCAGCCGGTACGGCTCCGTCAGACGCCGGGTCCGTGCGCCGTCCGCGGCCTCGTACGAGAAGCGCAGCCGCTCGTGTCCCGAGGTCGCCGAGGCCAGGACCGTGAGGGTCTCGGGCGCGATGGTCGCGCCGTCGCCGCCCCCGCCGTACACGAGGGAACTCGTCGCCGTGCCGAGGGTGTTGACGCGGTGGCGCAGTCGCGAGGGCAGCACCTGTTCGAGTTTGGCGAGGGCGCGTACGGAGGCCTCCTCGATGCCCTCGACCGCGTGGCCCGCGCCCGCGCGCAGACCGACCGCGATCGCCACCGCCTCCTCGTCGTCGAGCACGAGGGGCGGCAGTGCCTTGCCCGCGACCAGGCGGTAGCCGCCGTCCGCGCCCATGGTCGCCTGTACCGGATAGCCGAGGTCGCGCAGCCGGTCCACATCACGGCGGACGGTCCGCCGGGAGACCTGGAGGCGATCGGCGAGCTCACTGCCTGGCCACTCGCGTGGCGTCTGCAGAAGCGACAGAAGCTGCAGCAGTCGTGCCGGAGTATCGGTCGTCATGTTTTTGAGGATGCCCCTCAATTAGGTCGTGACCTGTCCTACATGGCATCTAACGTACTCCTTATGAAGACGACTAACAGCAGCGCGCAGGGCATAGCCCAGGGGCCGGGGCAGGGCGAAGCCCAGGCCGACCGGCGGCGGTGGATCGCGCTGGCGATCGTGATGACCGCCTCGTTCATGGACCTCGTCGACGTGACGATCGTGAACGTCGCGATCCCCACCATCACGCGCGACGAGGGGGCGACCGCCAGCCAGATCCAGTGGATCACCGCGGGTTACGCGCTGGCCTTCGCGGCCGGACTGATCACCGGCGGCCGGCTCGGTGACATCTACGGCCGCAAGCGGCTCTTCCTGATCGGTATCGCCGGGTTCACTCTCGCCTCGGCGCTGTGCGGCTTCGCCGCCAACCCGGACATGCTGGTCGCCTCCCGCATTCTGCAGGGAGCCACGGCCGCGCTGATGGTGCCGCAGGTCCTCTCGATCGTGCACGCCACCTTCCCGGCGCACGAACGCGGCAAGGTGTTCGGTCTGTTCGGCGCGATCGTCGGCCTCGGCGCGGTGACGGGTCCGCTGCTCGGCGCCCTGCTCACGCAGTGGAACCTGTTCGGTCTCGAGTGGCGCCCGATCTTCCTGATCAACCTGCCGGTCGGCATCGCGGCCCTGATCCTCGGCCGCAAGTACATCAGCGAGTCCAAGGCGCCCAAGGCGCTCAAGCTGGACCTCGTCGGCGTCGTCCTCGTCGTGATCCCGCTGCTCATGCTGCTCTACCCGCTCACCCGCGGCCACGAGCTGGACTGGCCGCTGTGGGGTCACCTCATGATGGCGGGCGCGCTTCCGGTCTTCGCGATCCTCGTGGCGTACGAGCGCTACAAGGCCCGCAAGGACGGTTCGCCGCTGATCGAGCTGCCGCTGTTCAAGGTGAAGAGCTTCGCGGCGGGCATCGCGGTGCAGCTGACCTTCGGGCTCGTGATGGGCATCTTCTTCCTGGTGTGGACCCTCTACATGCAGGAGGGGCTCGGCTGGACCCCGCTCAAGGCAGGTCTGACGGGTGTGCCGTTCTCGATCGCCGTTTCCTTCGCGGCCGGTATCTCGGTGCAGAAGCTGGTCCCGGTCTTCGGCCGCAAGGTCCTTCAGGCGGGCGCGCTGACCATGGCCGCGGGCGTCCTGATCTACATCTGGGAGGCCGACCGGTACGGCATGACCATCAGCCCCTGGCAGATGGCGCTCCCGCTGGTCGTGATGGGTGTCGGCATGGGCCTGATCGTGGCACCGCTGACCGACGCGGTCCTGTCCGACGTGCCGCGTGAGCACGCGGGTTCGGCCTCGGGTCTGATCAACACCACCATGCAGATGGGCAACGCGCTCGGCCTCGGTCTGGTGTCGGTGGTCTTCTTCGGGCAGCTGTCCGACCACGTGGTGCCGGAGCAGATGACCGCGGAGATCGTGGACGCGTTCCAGTACGCGCTCAGGTACGTCGTCGCGGTGCTCGTCGCGATCTTCCTGGTGATGTTCGCGCTGCCGAAGCGACCGAAGCAGCACCTGGAGGGTGGCGCGGACGAGGCTTCGGACCCGTCTTCGCCGGCGGACTCGGCCGGGGCGCCGGACGACGACGAGCAGCCGGTGCTCGTCCACTGATCCGACGGCCTGCGGTCACCTTCGGCGCCCTCGCACCTTCGTGGTGCGGGGGCGTTGTGGTGTGTCCGGAGTTCCACAGGCCCGGTCCTTCTACCCGCCGCAGTGGCTCTCAGGCGGGACCAAAGCCCGTTTCTGCCCGGATCATGCCCGACTCTGTTTACTTCGGTGTTACGGCGCCGTACGCTGACGATGAATCAACAGAGTCGGGCACGAAGCGGAGCTGAACCCACATGTACGCACCGGAGCGTCAGCAGGAGATCCTGCGGCTCGCCCGCGAGAGCGGACGGGTCGATGTGCTGTCGCTGGCCGAGGAGTTCCAGGTCACCGCCGAGACCGTACGGCGTGACCTCAAGGCCCTCGACCGCGCGGGTCTGGTCCGCCGGGTGCACGGCGGGGCGATACCGGCCGGACGGCTCGACTTCGAGCCGGACCTCGCCGAGCGCGAGTCCACCGCCGCCGACGAGAAGGACCGCATCGCGCACGCCGCGCTCGCCGAACTGCCCGCCGACGGCAGCGTGATCCTCGACGCCGGCTCCACCGTCGCCCGCGTCGCCGCCGACCTGCCGCTCGATTCTGCGCTCACGGTCGTCACGCACTCGCTGCCCACCGCGGCCCGGCTCGCCGACCACCCCGGCATCCAGCTGCACCTGATCGGCGGCCGGGTGCGGCACCGTACGCGCGCGGCCGTCGACGCCTGGGCGCTGCGCGCCTACGGAGAGGTCCGCGCCGACGTCCTCTTCCTCGCCGCCAACGGCTACTCCGCCGCCCACGGTCTGACCACCCCCGACCTCGCCGAGGCCGCCGTCAAGCGCGCCGCGATCGCCGCGGCCCGCCGTGTCGTCCTGCTCGCGGACTCCGCCAAGTGCGGCGAGGAGCACTTCGCGCGCTTCGGGGACCTGGCCGAGGTCGATCTGCTGATCACCGACAGCGGCCTGTCCGACGCCGATGCCTCGACCGTCGAGAAGGCCGGCGTCGAGGTCCGGCGCGTCTGAGTCCGGGTGCCACGTGCCTGAACTCCCGTACGGGATGCGCGACATGAACTTCCGGACGAGGCGAGCGACATGAACGCCCGCACGAGACCCGCCACCTGAACCACCGGACGAGACCCACGACATGAACCACCTGGAAGCGGTACGCATGATCCTCACCGTCACCCCGAACCCCTCCCTCGACCGCACCTACGAGGTGCCCGCCCTCGAGCGGGGTGAGGTCAACCGGGCCGATGGCGACCGGATGGACCCGGGCGGCAAGGGGGTCAACGTCTCGCGCGCGGTCGCCGCGGCCGGACAGCGCACCGTCGCCGTACTGCCGCTCGGCGGGGCGCCCGGCGCCCTGGTCGCCCAGCTCCTCGGCGAGCAGGGCATCGAGGTGGCGCCGGTCGAGGTCGAGGGCGCGACCCGCTCCAACATCTCGATCGCCGAGCCCGACGGCACCCTCACGAAGATCAATGCGGCCGGTCCCGAACTGACCGCCACGGAGGCCGAGTCACTGCTCGCCACGGTGCGTTCGGCATCGCTGGGGGCGTCCTGGATCGCCTGCTGCGGCAGCCTGCCGCGCGGCCTGGCGCCGTCCTGGTACGCCGATCTGGTGGCCCGCGCCCATGCGGCCGGCGCCCGGATCGCGCTCGACACCTCCGGTCCCGCGCTGACCGCCGCACTGCGTGAGCGCCCGGATGTCGTCAAGCCGAACGCCGAAGAGCTCGCCGAAGCGGTGGGCCGCCCGCTGCACACCGTCGGCGACGCGGTGAAGGCCGCCGAGGAGCTGCGGTCGCTCGGCGCCCGCGCGGTGCTCGCCTCGCTCGGCGCCGACGGACAGCTGCTCGTCGACGACAGCGGCGCGTACTTCGCGAGCGCCCCGGTCGAGACCGTGCGCAGCAATGTCGGCGCGGGCGACGCCTCGCTCGCCGGCTTCCTGATCGCGGGCGGCTCGGGACCCGAGGCCCTCGCCTCCGCGGTCGCGCACGGAGCGGCCGCCGTCCAGCTGCCGGGCAGCGTGATGCCCACGCCCGGCGGCCTCGACCTGTCCGCGGTCCATGTCACGGCCGACGTACCGCTGGACCGCGCCCTGACCGAGCCGGCGTCATGACCCGCGCCCCGCTCCCCACCTGTCCCCGAATACCCCCCGTTTGCGAGCAAAGGAGCCCGCGATGAGCGAGATGATCACCGCGGAACTGGTCGACCTCGACCTGTCCGCCGAGACCAAGGAGGCGGCGGCGCGTCTCCTCGCCGAGCGGATGGTGGCCCTCGGCCGCGTCACCGATCTCGACGGCTTCCTCGCCGATGTCGCCGCCCGCGAGGCGCAGATGCCGACCGGGCTCGACGGCGGGATCGGCATCCCGCACTGCCGCAGCGCCCATGTCACCGAGCCCACGCTGGCCTTCGGAAGGTCCGCGCAGGGCATCGACTTCGGGGCGCCGGACGGCCCGGCCGACCTGATCTTCCTGATCGCCGCGCCCGCCGGCGCCGACGAGGACCACCTCACGATCCTGTCCTCCCTCGCACGCCAGCTGATGGACGCCGAGTTCACGGCCGCGCTGCGGGCGGTCGGGGACGCGGGGCGGGCTGCCGCGCTGATACGGGGAGAGGCCTCCGTATCCGCGGAAGAGCCGGCTGCCGGGGAGTCGGCGGCCGAGGAATCGGTGGCCGAGGAGCCCGCGGCGGTCGCGGACCCCGCTCCCGGGGAGACCTTCAAGATCGTCGCCGTCACCTCCTGCCCCACCGGCATCGCCCACACCTACATGGCCGCCGAGTCCCTGGAGAACGCCGGGCGCGAGGCGGGCGTCGAGCTGGTCGTGGAGACACAGGGCTCGGCGGGCTTCACCCGGCTCGACCCGGCCGTGATCGCGGCCGCGGACGCGGTGATCTTCGCCCACGACGTCCCCGTACGCGACAAGGACCGCTTCAGCGGCAAGCCCACCGTCGACGTCGGCGTGAAGGCGGGCATCAGCCGTCCCGCCGAGCTGATCGCCGAGGTCCGCGGGAAGGCCGCGCGAGGCGAGGTGTCGACGGGGGCCGCCACTCCGGTGGAGGCGGCAGGCGACGAGGGCGACGGCTACGGCACCAAGCTGCGCAAGTGGCTGATGTCGGGCGTCAGTTACATGGTCCCGTTCGTCGCGGCCGGCGGTCTGCTGATCGCCCTCGGCTTCGCGATCGGCGGCTATGAGATCAACACCGCCAAGTCGGTCGTCGACCACTTCGTGTGGACCGAGGCGGCCAGCTGGGCCGCACTGTTCTTCCAGGTCGGCGGGCTCGCCTTCGGCTTCCTCGTCCCGGTGCTCGCCGGTTACATCGCGTACGGGATGGCGGACCGGCCCGGTCTGGTGCCCGGTTTCGTGGGCGGCGCGGTCGCCGTCACCATCAACGCCGGCTTCCTCGGCGGTCTCGTGGCGGGTCTGATCGCGGGCGCCACGGTCATGGCGATCCAGAAGGTACGTATCCCCGCCGTACTGCGCGGCATCATGCCGGTGGTCGTGATCCCGCTGATCTCCTCGGCGGTGGTCGGCTTCCTGATGTTCCTGGTGGTCGGCGAGCCGATCGCCTCGCTGCAGAGCGGCCTGACGAACTGGCTGCAGTCCCTCGACGGCTCCAACGCCGTGATCCTCGGAGTCATCCTCGGCCTGATGATGTGCTTCGACCTGGGCGGTCCGCTCAACAAGGTCGCGTACGCCTTCGCGGTCGGCGGCCTCGGCGCCAACGCCACGGACGGCAACCTGAAGGTGATGGCCGCGGTCATGGCCGCCGGTATGGTCCCGCCGCTCGCGATGGCTCTGGCCACGACGGTGCGCGGCAAGCTCTTCACCAAGACCGAGCGCGAGAACGGCAAGGCGGCGTGGGTGCTCGGGGCCTCCTTCATCACCGAAGGCGCGATCCCGTTCGCGGCGGCCGACCCGCTGCGCGTCATCCCGGCCTCGATGGCCGGTGGCGCGGTCACCGGCGCCCTGTCGATGGGCTTCGGCGCGACGCTGCAGGCTCCGCACGGCGGCATCTTCGTGGTCCCGCTGATCGGACAGCCGCTGCTCTACCTGGTGGCGGTCGTGGCGGGTACCTGTGTGTCGGCCGGTCTGGTCATCATCCTGAAGGGGATGCGGAAGCCCGCGGCAACGGGGACTGCCGCGCCTGCGGCGGCCGAGGTCGCGCCGGTGGCCGTCAAGGAGACGGTCTCGGTCTGAGCCGCGGACCGGTTCGCTGCTTGGTTCACCGATCGGTTGGCTGATCGGGCGGGCGATCGGGCGGGTGATCCGACGGGTGATCAGGCGGGCGATCCGACGGGTGATCCGGCGGGTGATCCGGCGGGGTCCCTGAACTCCCGCGAAGGGCCCTGGATTTCCGTACGAGGGAATCCGGGGCCCTTTCGTATGCCCTGCCGTATCACTTTGCTCCGGCTTTGCGGCTGCCCTGCGAGATACGTCACTTCGGGACCAAAGTCCCTTTCGGGCCCTGCCGTAAGGCCCGTCCGTGCTGTCTACTGGCCCGCATGTTCGATCAGATCTCGATAGTCCAGCAGATCGGCCTGACGGTCCTCCTCGTCGCGACCGTGGCATGGGTCGTCGGCCTCGCCCGCCTCCTGCGCCGCGATCGCTTCGAGATCGCGATCTGGCGCGACGCCCAGCGCGCCGGTGCACTGCCCGCCCACCTCGACGGGATTCCGCGGCAGTCGGTCCCGCATCCGACCGAGCGCGTCGACCTGACGGAGGAGGAGCGCGCGGCCTTCGCGGGGCTGGTGCGCGGGCTGAACGAGAAGCGGTAGACGCTTCTCTCCTCTTTCGCCTCGGGGTGGACTGTCCGAGCTTCTTGGCCGGGACGGGTCCGTGAACGGGCGCGGGCGCCTCAGAGTGACGCGCCCCGGCCCTCCATGACGCCCCGGGCCTGACCCTCCTCGCCGTACACCTCGCACACATGCCGCCCGTCCGGCGAATCGGTGTGCTCCACCTCCCACAGGCTCAGCTCCTGCCCGTCCGCGAGCAGGAACGCATGCTCGTACAGCGTGAACCCCGAGTCCGTGCGCCCCGGCCGTCCGAAGGCCTGGGTGATCTGGTGGGCCACCGCCGTACGCAGCAGTCGCGCGGTCTCCTCGCCGGGCCGGTCCGCGTTCTCCGCGCGGCGCAGCAGTCGCCGGCCGTGGTCGGCCGAGTCCTCGTGGGCGAAGTGCGCATACGCCCTGCGGGGCGCCGGGGCGACCAGCAGGACCGTCTCGAGCAGCAACGGTTCGGCACCGCTGTGGCCCGCGTCCTCCCCGCTCATGACGTCGTGGCGCGGTGCGTGGTCGGCCGGGAACGGCAGCCGGGCCGCCGCCGTGTGGACCTCTTCCGCCTCGGTGTACAGCTCGTGCTGCTGCTCGCGGCGCACGGTCGCGTTGTGCACCAGCTCCCACAGGACCAGGGCGCTCCCGTCGCCGAGCAGCCAGGTGTGCCGGTAGGTCTCGCGGTACAGACCGGCGCTGTGCTGCGCCGAGTGCAGCGCGACGTCATGGGCGAGCGCCGTCTCGAGGCGTGCCATCGTCTCGTCGGGCAGCTCGAAGGAGTTGAGGGCGCGTCCGAGGAGCTGGTCGACCTGCTCCTGGGGGGTCTCGTTCGGAACGCTCAAGGTTTCTCCCGGCGTTGCTGCGGTTGCCTGGCCGCAGCACTGGCTTGGGGCGCTGACTCTTGCCACGGGGCCGTCAGCCGCCGGCTGCCGGTCGATGCCGGTCCGTCATCGACTGCCAGTCGCTGCTTGTGACCTCGTGGCCGCTCACCGTAGTGCCTCGGTCGGACATCATGTCCGTCGTTCGGGAAAACGTACGAGAGTTGTCGCGGGTTCCCAGGTCGCGTGCGCCGGGCGGAAGTTGATGCGCGGCAGCGCGCGGTGGACCGCCCAGCGTTCGGTGGCCGGCTGTTCGGGCGGCGGTGCGCCTGCCCGTACGACTCCCGGGCAGTTTCCGTCCAACGGCCTTCTCAACGGCCTGCACAACTGCCTGCGTCACTACCTGTACAACTCGCCGTACGACGGGAACTCCCCGCCCGGTCCCCGCACCCCTTCCGCCGCTTCGACGGCCTTCACGATCGCCCGGGTCACGGTGTCCGCGGCCGCGGCGAGCAGCTCGTTGACCGTGGTCAGGGCCTCCAACTGCCCGTCCGGGAGCGGCTTCTCGCCGGTCGCGAGGGTGAAGACCGTATCCCCGTCGTGCAGCAGATGTACGGGGCGTACGGCGCGGGCGATGCCGTCGTGTGCCGTTCCCGCGAGCTTCTGCGCCTGGGCGCGGGTGAGCCGGGCGTCGGTGGCGACTACGGCGAGGGTGGTGTTGAGGGGAGCGCCTGGGCCGACGGCCGCTTGCAGGGCGGTGGTGCGGGCCTTTGCTTCGGCCAGGCGTTGTTGGGCGCGGTGGTGGACGTCGGGGGAGGGGCGGTCGGTGGTTGCGTCCGTGCCGGTGCCGGTGCCGGTGCCGCTGCCGCTGTCGGTGCTTACGTCCGTGTCGGTGCCCGCGTCCGTGTCGGTGTCCGCGTCCGTGGAGGTGTCGGCGTCCGCGTCGCTCGTGAAGTACTGCCCGTAGAGCATCCCGTTCCGTGGATCCGTCACCGCTCCCACGGCGTTGACCACGACCAGGGCGCCGAGCGTGTGTCCCGAGGTGAGTCGGGTGCTCGCTGTGCCGACGCCGCCCTTGAGTCCGCCGGCCACGGCGCCCGTGCCCGCGCCGACGCATCCCTGTGCGATGTCCTCGGAGGCCGCCTCGGCTGCCTCCCGGCCGAAGGACGCGTCCGGCCGGGCCCGCCAGTCGCCCCCTCGGCCGAGGTCGTAGACGCAGGCGGCGGGCACCACGGGGACGACCTGGCCCGGGCCGCCCACCGGGAAGCCTCGGCCCTGTTCCTCCAGCCAGGCCATCACGCCGGAGGCGGAGTCCAGGCCGTAGGCACTGCCGCCGGTCAGCACGATCGCGTCGATCCGCTGCACCAGGTTCCGCGGATCGAGGGCGTCCGTCTCCCTTGTGCCGGGGCCGCCGCCGCGCACGTCCACGGCTGCCACGGCGCCGCCCTCGGGGGCGAGTACGACCGTCGTCCCGGTCAGCCAGCCGTCCCCGGCACGTGTCGCATGGCCGACGCGCACTCCGCGCACGTCGCTGATCGCGTCCCTGCTCTTGGTCATGGCCCATACGTACCACGCTGATGTGGCACGCCAGTTGGGCCCGTGTGTGGGGCGCGAGCTGGGCCTGTGTGTGGGACGCGACTTGGGCCCGTGTGTGGGACGCGAGTTGAGCCCGTATACGGGACGCAAGTTGAGCGCCGTGTGCGGGACGCGAGTTGAACCCATGTGCGGGACGCGAGTCGGGCTCGTCTGCGGCACGCCTGTCGAGCCCGCCGTGCGCTGATGCCACGGGCGCGCTGCCCGTCCCGAGCCCCTCGGCCCGAGCCCCCCGGCCCAAGCGCCCCGGCCCAAGCCCCTCGGCCCGAGCGCCCCGGCCCAAGCCCTCTGCCCGAGCCCCTCTGCCCGAGCCCCCGGCCCAAGCCCTCGGCCCGAGCGCCCCGGCCCGAACCCCCGCAGAGGGCCCCGCCCGGCCCGGGCGGTCAGGCGGACACGCGCAGGCGCTCCGTCGAGCGCGCCGCTGCCGCGTAGCGGCGGAGGACCAGGCGGGCGATCCGCGGGTGGTCGGCGAGCGGCTCGGCGACCGCCCACGCATCCGCCCGCTCCAGGGCGAGCGTGAAGCGGCCGGGGGCGAGCAGATGCGTGGCGACGGCGATGTTGTCGTAACCGGCGGCCCGCAGGCGCGCGACCGTGTCCGGGACCGTCGGCTCCGACGACGAGCAGTACGCGGGCAGCACAGGGACCGGTCCGCGCTCGGCGTCGAGCAGCACGTTCAGCTGGCTCACGGCGGTACGCGCCCCGTCATTGCCCCCCGCCCGTGACGACCCGGCCGCGGCGACGACGACCGCATCGGCCCGGCCGCCGGCCCGCCCCTCGGCCTCCCGCAGCCGTCCGTACAACGCGAGCGCCACATCCGACTCACCGCTCAGCCCTTCGGTGACCACCGTGTCGAGCATGCGCGGCGCCGCGACGACCTCCGGAATGTCGACGGTCCGGTGGAACCCGTCCCCGAGCAGCAACGGCACCACCACAACCCGCCGCACCCCCGCCTCGGCAAGCTCATCGAGCGCTCCCGCGAGGGAGGGCTCCTGGTGGTCCATGTGCCCGACGACGGGACGTATTCCGCCCAGCGCCTCCACGACATCGCACAGCCGCCGGATCGTCGCCCCCGCCTCGGGCACGGCACTGCCGTGCACGGCGAGCACGAGGGCCGGGGTGCCGTCGGTGGTGGTGGTGTCGTCGGTCGTGGTGCCAGGAGTCGGGAGCACCTGGACAGCGGGGGGCACGTGGGCAGCCGTGGGCACCTGGACGAGGGCAGAAGCAGGGCGCATGCCTTCGACGCTACGCATCCCGCGCACTCACCGGATCTGCCGGAAGCCCTGGGGAGAGGGGGCCGGTGGTCCCCGATCCCGGCCACCCGCCTCCCCGATCCCGGCCGCCTGGCCCTCGATCCCGGCCGCCCGCCTCTGCGATCCCGGCCGCCTGGCCCTCGATCCTGGCCGCCCGCCTCTGCGATCCCGGCCGCCTGGCCCTCGATCCTGGCCGCCCGCCTCTCCGATCCCGGCCGCCTGGCCCTCGCTCCCGGCCGCCCGCCTCCCCAATCCAGCCCGCCCGGCCCTCGCTCCAGCCCGCCCGGCCCTCGATCCCGGCCGCCCGGCCCTCGATCCCGGCCGCCTGGCCCTCGATCCCGGCCGCCCGCCTCCCCGATCCCGGCCGCCCGGTCTCGGTTCATGGCACCCGCCTCCCCGATCCACCCCGCCCGCCCCCAGTCCAGTGCGCCCACCCTCCGATTCACCCCGTCCGCCCCCGCCCAGTGCGCCCACCCTCCGATTCACCCCGTCCGCCCCCGCCCAGTGCGCCCACCCTCCGATTCACCCCGCCCGCCCCGGCCCAGTGCGCCCGCCCCCGGTCCAGCCCGCCTGTTCCCCGACCCACCTCGCCCATCGCGCCGCAAACCCACCCACCCAGTGCTCCGTAGAGCCCCCACCCGTCGACGGACCCCTGCCACAAGGCCCACCCCTCAAGGGCCCCATGACCTGTGCGAACAGGTCCTTCACGGCCCGGGACCAGCCCCACGGAGGCCTACCGTCGAAACAGAGGCTTCCCCAACGCATGCCCGGAGAGTGACCGCCATGACCCAGACCCTGGTACTGATCGGCCACGGCATGGTGGGCCAGCACTTCCTGGAGGTGCTCGCCGAACGCGGTGCCTTCGCGGGCGAGGACGGCCCCGGCTGGCACGTCGTCGTCCTCGCCGAGGAGGACCGCGTCGCCTACGACCGGGTGCACCTCTCCTCCGCCTTCACCGGCACCGACCCCGACGAACTCTCCCTCACCGACGCCGAGTTCCTCGCGCGGCACGGCATCGACCTGCGCCTGGGCGACCCCGCCGAACACATCGACACCGCCGCCCGCAAGGTCACCACCGTCTCGGGCACCGTCGTCGACTACGACGCCCTGGTGCTGGCCACCGGCTCGTACCCGTTCGTGCCGCCGATCGACGGCGCCGACGCCGCGGGCTGCTTCACCTACCGCACCCTGTACGACGTCGAGACCCTCACCGCGTACGCCGAGGAAGCGAAGACCGGCGTCGTCATCGGAGGCGGGCTGCTCGGTCTCGAAGCGGCCGGAGCGCTGCGCACCCTCGGCCTGGCGACGCACGTCGTCGAGTTCGCCCCGCGCCTGATGCCGATGCAGGTCGACGACGGCGGCGCCGCCGCGCTGCGCGCCACCATCGAGGGCATGGGCGTCGCCGTGCACACCGGTGTCGGCGCGAGCAGCGTCGAGACCGACGCCGACGGCCGCACCCGCGCGCTGCGCCTGTCCAACGGCGAGACCATCAACGCCGACCTCGTCGTCTTCTCCGCAGGCGTCCGCCCCCGCGACCGCCTCGCGCGCGAGGCCGGTATCGCCGTCGGCGACCGCGGCGGCGTCGTGGTCGACGAGCACTGCCGCACCACCGACCCGTACATCTACGCCATCGGCGAGTGCGCCCAGACCGCCGACGGCCGGGTCTACGGTCTGGTCGCGCCCGGCTACCAGATGGCCGAGACCGCCGCCGACGCCCTCGCGGGCGAGGGCACCAAGGTGTTCAACGGTGCCGACACCTCCACCAAGCTCAAGCTGATGGGCGCCGATGTCGCCTCCTTCGGCGACCCGTTCGCGCAGGAGGGCAAGGACGGTGCGGTCTCCGTCGTCTTCTCCGACTCGCGTGACGGCGTCTACAAGAAGCTGCTCCTCGGCCCCGACGGGGCTCTGCTCGGCGGCATCCTCGTCGGCGACGCCGAGGCGTACAGCTCGCTGAAGCCGCACACCGGCAAGCAGCTCCCCGCGCCCGCCGAGGCCTACGTCGGCCCCGTGACCGCCGCCGACATCCCCGGCGCCGACGCGCTGCCGGACGACGCGGTGCTCTGCTCCTGTCACAACGTCACCAAGGCGCAGGTCACTTCGGCCATCGCCGCCGAAGGCATCACCGACCTCGGCGGCATCAAGAAGTGCACCAAGGCCGGTACGGGCTGCGGCGGTTGCGTCAACACCCTGCAGGCCGTCCTGGACGCCGAACTCTCCGCCGCCGGCATCGAGAAGGCCAAGGGCCTGTGCGAGCACTTCGAGCTCAGCCGCTCGGAGATCTACGAGAAGATCCGCACCGAGCACATCCGCTCCTTCACCGAACTCCTCGAGAAGTACGGCAAGGGCGAGGGCTGCACCGTCTGCAAGCCGGTCGTGGGCAATGTGCTCGGCACCCTCGGCCCGGAGCTGGGCCTGACCCACATCCTCGACGGCGAACAGGCCACCCTGCAGGACTCCAACGACCTGTACCTGGCCAACCTTCAAAAGGACGGCACGTACTCGGTCGTCCCGCGAGTTCCCGGCGGCGAGATCACACCCGATGCGCTCATCGTGATCGGTGAAGTCGCCCGCGACTACGGCCTCTACACGAAGATCACGGGCGGTCAGCGCATCGACCTGTTCGGCGCCCGTGCCGAGCAACTCCCCGAGATCTGGCAGCGGTTGGTCGACGCCGGCTTCGAGTCCGGCCACGCCTACGGCAAGTCCCTTCGTACGGTGAAGTCCTGCATCGGATCGAAGTTCTGCCGCTTCGGGCAGGGCGACTCCGTGCAGCTCGCCATCGACCTCGAGCTGCGCTACCGGGGACTGCGCGCCCCGCACAAGATCAAGGGCGGTGTCTCGGGCTGTCTGCGCGAGTGCGCCGAGGCCCGCGGCAAGGACATCGGCGTCATCGCCACCGCCAACGGCTGGAACCTGTATGTCTGCGGCAACGGCGGAACCACCCCCCGCCACGCCGACCTCCTCGCCGCCGACCTGGACGCGGCCGAACTCTTCCGCCTCATCGACCGCTTCCTCATGTACTACGTCCGCACGGGCGAGCGCCTGGAGCGCACCTCCGCGTGGCTGGAGCGCATCGACGGCGGCCTCGAGCACCTGAAGTCCGTGCTCGTCGAGGACTCCCTCGGCATCTGCGCCGAGCTCGAAGCCCAGATGGAACGGCACGTCGCCGCCTACCAGGACGAGTGGGCCGCCGTGCTCGCCGACCCGGAGAAGCTGCGCCGCTTCAAGCCGTTCACGGCCGCGCCCGAGGGCGGGGTGTCCTTCCGCGAAGACCTCGCGGCCGGTCTCGAAGCGGGCCGCGGCCGCGTCGCCGTACTGCCGGACGGCACCGAGGCGGCCCTGTTCAAGGACCGTTCCGGCGCGCTGTACGCGGTCGGCAACCGCGACCCGTACTCCGGCGCCGCCGTGATGGCGAACGGCATCATGGGCAGCCGCGACGGCGTCCCCACCATCGCCTCGCCC
Organism: Streptomyces sp. N35; assembly: GCF_016464295.1. NCBI lineage: Bacteria > Bacillati > Actinomycetota > Actinomycetes > Kitasatosporales > Streptomycetaceae > Streptomyces > Streptomyces sp. N35. The sequence goes on from NZ_JAEIMH010000019.1 coordinate 58,408, forward strand.
ATGCACAAGCAGGAGTTCGACCTGCGCACCGGCGTCAGCCTGGACGACCCCGAGGTCGCCCTCGGCGCCCCCGAGCTGCCGTAACCGCACGCCACGACGCCCCGGGCCGGTCCTGCACGAGGACCGGCCCTCTCGGCATACGCGCACGACCCGGGCGCTGACGACGTCGGCGCCGACGGACGCGGTGCCGACCGCAGCCCTGCCGACGGTCCCGGCCCGCGCGGACCCAACGTCCAGCCGCACACAGGTCCTTGGCCTGCGCACAAGCCGACTTACGCCTCTGCTTCCGCGGATAAAGGGGACGCAACCTGGATGGGTACGGATCAACTCCTTCACCCCCAGGAACAGCGCATGCCTGCCGTAAAGGAAACAGTCGAGGTCGCACAGCGGTCGTACGACCCCGCGCAGTACCGTCCGGGCCGCCCCATCACCGACTGGGAGCCGGAGAACGAGCTCTTCTGGAAGTCCACCGGCAAGCGCGTGGCCCAGCGCAACCTGTGGATCGCCGTCCCCGCCCTGCTCGTCGCCTTCGTGGTGTGGCAGGTGTGGAGCGTCACCGCGACGAACCTCAAGGACGTCGGCTTCTCCTTCACCACCTCGCAGCTGTTCTGGCTGACGGCCATCCCCGGCCTCACCGGCGGCACGGCCCGTATCTTCTACACCTTCCTCGGCCCGAAGATCGGTCAGCGCACCTTCACGGCGATCTCCACGGTCGTCCTGATCGTCCCGCTCCTGTGGCTGGGCTTCGCGATCCAGGACACCTCGACCTCCTTCGGCACCATGGCGATGATCGCCGCCCTGTGCGGTATCGGCGGCGCCAACTTCTCCTCCTCGCTCGCCAACATCGGCTTCTTCTTCCCGAAGAAGGAGAAGGGCAACGCGACCGGCATCAACGGCGGTCTCGGCAACCTCGGCGTCTCCGTCGTCCAGCTGCTCACCCCGATCGTCATCACCAGCTCGGTGATAGCCATCGGCTCCGGCCAGCACAACGCCAAGACCGGCAACGAGGTCTACCTCCAGAACGCCGCCTTCCTGTGGGTCCCCGTCCTGATCGTGCTCGCCGCCATCGCCTGGTTCGGCCAGAACGACCTGAAGACCGCCTCGACCTCCTTCAGCCAGCAGAAGATCATCTTCAAGCGCAAGCACAACTGGCTGATGACCTGGCTCTACGTCGGCACCTTCGGCTCCTTCATCGGCTTCGCCGCGGCCCTGCCGATGCTGATCAAGACCACGTTCCCGGACTACTCGGTCGCCACCTACGCCTGGATGGGCCCGGCGCTCGGCGCCCTCGCCCGCTGGGCCGGCGGCTGGATCGCCGACAAGATGGGCGGCGCCCGCGTCACCATCCTGTCCTTCGTGGGCATGGCCGTATCGATCATCGGCGTGATCAACTTCCTGCCCGCGGGCGGCAACGACGGCAACTTCGCCGGCTTCTTCGCCTGCTTCCTTGCCGCGTTCTTCTTCTCCGGCATCGGCAACGGCTCGACCTTCCGCCAGATCCCGGTGATCTTCCGCAACCAGCACCTGAAGGGCCTGACCGAGGGCACGCCCGAGTACGCGAAGGCGCTGAAGCAGACGGAGATGGAAGCGGGCGCCGTCACCGGCTTCACCGCCGCCATCGCCGCGTACGGCTTCTTCTTCATCCCGGCCCTGTTCGCCAACTTCGCGGTGACCAGCGCGATGTGGGGCTTCGTGGCCTTCTACGCCAGCTGCATCGTGGTCGCCTGGTGGTTCTACGCCCGCAAGGGCGCCGAGTCGCCGTCCTGATCCACCCGGCACAGCGACCGGCACAGCACGCCTTCGGAGACCGCACAGCGGTTTCCGGGGGCTTTGCCGCACCCGGGACAAAAAACTTGTGAAAGTTTTCACAAGCGGACAATGGTCCAAGGTCCCTGGCAAAACCGCAGGTGAGGGCCCCTTCGGCGGGCGAGGTGGGCATACCGGAGGGACCATTGGTACCGAACCAGGGACCAATGCGGCCCGAAATGATCGATCAAAAGCAGTCCAATGGATGTGTAGCAATGAGGCGACACGCGAACTCGAAAGGTTCGGGCGATGACTGCAACTCCTGCGGAGAAGACCGTTAACGACGAGGCCTGGGACGGCTTCAAGGGCGGCCTGTGGAGGGACGCCATCGACGTCCGCGACTTCGTGCAGCAGAACTACACGCCTTACGAAGGCGACGACTCCTTCCTCGCTGGTCCCACGGAGCGCACCACCGCGGTGTGGAACAAGCTCCTCGGCATGTTCCCGGAGGAGATCGAGAAGGGCATCTACGACGTCGACGTGAAGACTCCGTCGCGTATCGACGCCTTCAAGCCCGGCTACATCGACGCGGACAAGGACCTGATCGTCGGCCTCCAGACCGACGGTGCGCTCAAGCGCGCGATCATGCCCAACGGAGGCTGGCGCATGGTCGAGGGCGCCCTCAACGCCTACGGCTACGAGGCCGACCCCGAGGTCCGCGAGATCTACACGCACCTGCGCAAGACCCACAACGAGGGTGTCTTCGACGCCTACACCCCCGAGATCCGCGCCTGCCGCTCCTCCGGCATCATCACCGGTCTTCCCGACGCGTACGGCCGCGGCCGCATCATCGGCGACTACCGCCGTGTCGCCCTCTACGGCGTCGACCGCCTCATCGAGGACAAGAAGGCCGTGAAGGCCCAGTTCGACGCCGAGTGGCCCACCGAGGACGTGATCCGCGGGCGTGAGGAGACCTCCGAGCAGATCAAGGCGCTCGGCGAGCTCAAGGCGATGGCGCAGTCCTACGGCTACGACATCTCCCGCCCGGCGCAGACCGGCCGCGAGGCCGTCCAGTGGCTGTACTTCGCGTACCTCGCCGCGGTCAAGGAGCAGAACGGCGCGGCCATGTCGATCGGCCGCATCGACAACTTCCTCGACATCTACCTGCAGCGCGACATCGAGGCCGGCCGCATCACCGAGGCCGAGGCCCAGGAGTTCATCGACGACTTCGTCATCAAGCTCCGTATCGTCCGCTTCCTGCGCACCCCCGAGTACAACGAGCTCTACTCCGGCGACCCGACCTGGGTCACCTGGTCCATGGCCGGTATCGGTGAGGACGGCCGCCCGCTGGTCTCCAGGACCACGTTCCGCGCGCTGCAGACCCTGTACAACCTGGGCCCGGCCCCGGAGCCGAACCTGACCGTCTTCTGGTCGAAGGAGCTCCCCAAGGGCTTCAAGGACTTCGCGTCCAAGGTCGCCATCGACACCTCGGCCCTGCAGTTCGAGTCCGACGAGCTGATGCGCCCGAAGTACGGCGACGACACCGCGATCGCCTGCTGCGTCTCCGCGATGGCCGTCGGCAAGCAGATGCAGTTCTTCGGCGCCCGTGTGAACGTCGCCAAGGCGCTCCTGTACGCGATCAACGGTGGCCGTGACGAGAAGTCCGGCAAGGTCGTCGTCAAGGGCTTCGAGCCCATCGAGGGCGAGTACCTGGACTACGAGACCGTCGCCAAGCAGTACGACGCGATGCTCGAGTGGCTGGCCAAGACGTACGTGCACGCGCTGAACGTCATCCACTACATGCACGACAAGTACGCCTACGAGCGCATCGAGATGGCGCTGCACGACCGCGAGATCCTGCGCACCATGGCCTGCGGCATCGCCGGTCTCTCGGTCGCCACGGACTCCCTGTCGGCGCTGAAGCACGCCAAGGTCAAGGTCGTCCGCGACGAGACCGGCCTCGCCGTCGACTACCAGATCGAAGGCGACTACCCGGCCTACGGCAACAACGACGACCGGGTCGACGAAATCGCCCAGAGCCTGGTCACCGGCTTCATGGAGAAGATCCGCAAGTACCCGACGTACCGGAACGCGCTGCACACCCAGTCGGTGCTGACCATCACGTCGAACGTCGTCTACGGCAAGAAGACCGGCAACACCCCCGACGGCCGTCGCGCCGGCGCTCCGTTCGCCCCGGGTGCCAACCCGATGAACGGCCGTGACGAGCACGGCTACATCGCCTCCGCGATGTCGGTCGCCAAGCTCAACTACGACGACGCCGAGGACGGCATCTCGCTGACCAACACGATCACCCCGGACGCGCTCGGCCGCACCCCCGAGGACCGCATCGCGAACCTGTCCGGCGTGCTCGACGGCTTCATGGCCAGCCACGGCTTCCACATGAACGTCAACGTCCTCAACAAGGCGACCCTCGAGGACGCCATGGAGCACCCGGAGAACTACCCGCAGCTGACCATCCGGGTCTCCGGCTACGCGGTGAACTTCGTCCGTCTGACGCGAGAGCAGCAGCTGGACGTCATCAACCGCACGTTCCACGGCTCGCTCTGAGTCACCGGCCCGGCGGGCACCCCCCGCCCGGCCCCGAGGGCCCTGCGGGCGCGGGGGGG
>NZ_JAEIMH010000019.1:62790-66280 GCF_016464295.1 Streptomyces sp. N35
CCCCCCCCCCCCCCCCCTGCGCCCCCCGGGGGGGCCGCCCCCCCCCCGCCCCGGGGCCGGGGCCCCGCCCCCCCACCCGGGCCCCGGGAGCCGCGATCACCAACCCGCTTGAGCCCTCCGGGAGTTGTGCCATGACAGTGCTGCTCGGCAAGGACATCCCTGTCGGTGCGCCGACCGCCGACGAACGCATCGGTCTGCACAGCCCGGCCGGTCTGCCCAGCACGCCGGCCGCGGCCGCCACCCAGCGCCCCATCGAGGGTTCGGTGCACTCGTGGGACCTGTCGACGGGTGTCGACGGCCCCGGCACGCGCTTTGTGACCTTCCTGGCCGGCTGTCCGCTGGCCTGTCTGTACTGCCACAACCCCGACACGATGAAGATGCGCAACGGCAAGCGCACCTCGGCCGACGATGTGATCGCCGAGGCGGGCAAGTACACGACGTTCATCAAGGCTTCGGGCGGCGGCGCCACCATCTCGGGCGGCGAACCGCTCCTCCAGCCGGTCTTCGCCGGCGAGCTCTTCCACCGGATGAAGCACGAACTCGGGCTGCACACCGCCCTCGACACCTCGGGCTTCCTCGGTGTCCGCGCCACCGACGCGATGCTCCGCGACATCGACCTCGTGCTGCTCGACATCAAGTCCTGGGACCGCGACACCTACAAGAAGGTCACCGCGCGCGAGCTGCAACCCACCCTCGACTTCGCGCACCGCCTCGCCGACCTCGGCAAGGAGGTGCACGTCCGCTTCGTGCTCGTGCCCGGCCTGACCGATGCCCCGGCCAACGTCGAGGGCGTCGCCGCTTTCGCCGGCTCCCTCGGCAATGTCTCGCGCGTGGACGTGCTGCCCTTCCACAAGCTCGGCCAGTCCAAGTGGGAGGCCCTGGACATGCCGTTCACCCTGGCCGAGACGCCGTCGCCGGGACCTGAGCAGGTCGACGCGGCGAAGCGGATCTTCGAGGCCCACGGCCTCAAGGCCGTCTGAGTTCTCCCGCGGGTCCGCGGGGACCGGCCGGCCCGAGCCGTTCCTCGCGCCCCGGACGTACCCTGGACGCATGAGCACCGCCCCGCAGCCCTCCGAGGACGAGCCGCAGCCCGAGCAGCCGAAGCCCAGGCCCAAGCTGGTCTTCGACGACCCGCTCGACCAGCAGTCGTCCGACGACACGGACCGGGGCTGGGGCGAGCGGCCGGCGGCGAGCGGCGACAGCGCCGCGGACCTCGCACGCTTCCTCGACGAGAAGCCGCCCCACCACCTCTGAGCAGCTACTCGCGGTTGCCCGAACCCCGCTGGGCCACGACGGCGTCGCGGATCTCCTTGAGCACTTCGAGCTCGGTGATCTCCATCGTCTCCTGGACGCCTTCCTTCGCCCTGCGCCGCTGCTCGACCTTGGCCAGGTACTTGGCCATCGGGAGCACCATGAGGAAGTAGACGACCGCCGCGGTGATGACGAAGCTCAAAATGGCGCTGAGGACCGTGCCCCACATGATCGGGATGCCGGACACGACCTCGCCGTTCTTGAAGTCGCACGGGGCCTTCAAGCACGAGCTGTACTTGTCGAGATCCTTCGTGCCGAACGCGCCGACCAGCGGATTGATCACGCCCTTCACCACGGAGTTCACGATGTTGGTGAACGCCGCGCCGATGACGACCGCGACCGCCAGATCGACGACGTTCCCCCGCATCAGGAACGCCTTGAACCCTTCGAAGAGGCTGGGCTTCTCCTCGCTCACAGTGGAGCCTTTCGTCGCATGTGCAATGGAAGCTGTGGAAACTGAAGCTGCCATTAGGCACAGCAGGCCGAAGCGGCGTCCAATCCATGCACACGAACAGGTGAGTTGACGAACTCCCGCTCCCGCACCGAGTCGTTGTCATCGCAACGTCACCGCGAGCGGCGTGCCCGCACCGGCTCCCACCAGGACGGTGGATACGGAGCGCGGAACCTCCAGGACCACCAACGCACCGCCGTCGAGGCCCTCTTCACCGGCCTCGGGCACCTGCGCCACCCGCGCGTCCGCGGCCACGACACGTGCCCGCTCGCCCTGCGTCCCGGCGGCCACCACATCCACGCGATCGCCGGGCTCGAGGAGTCGTACGGCCGCGGCATCGGCGATACGCACCGGAGCGGAGACCAGTTCGACCGGCCGGGCAGCAGGAGCCGGGGCCGCGCCCGAATCCTCCGTCGGCTCAGGGGCGGCACGCCCACCGAGCGCGAGCGTCGCCGCCGCCACGGCGAGCCCGGCCGCGAGGGTGCGTCTGCGCCGCCGCAGAGCTCTCCTCAACCGCGCACTCCCACCCCGTACATGAAGAGGAGAGAAGTGCGGGACATCGCATGCGGGCGCGGGGACAGCAGGGGAGGCAGGCGCGGGGACAGCGGACGAGGCAGGCGCGGACAGAGAGGAGTGCGGAAGGGGACGAGTGGTGGACACAGGGATCACCGCCTGACGTGAGGGACGTCGTCGAACGCCCCTCACGATCCCCGCATCGCCACAAGCCCGCCGAGCCCTGTGGACAACCCCCGGCCTGTGGACAACTCCCTCACCGGAACGAGGCGTTCACCACCTGACGCCGAGTACCGAGTGCCGAGTACCGAGAACTACGGCAGCTCGATCCCCAGATCCCACCCGTCATGCGCATGCGTGCACAGGCAGTCCCGCTCGGACGTCCGAGGCAGGGCCCCCACCACATCGAAGAGCACCTCGCGCAGCCGCCCGACGTTCTCCCCGAACACCCTCAACACCTCGGTGTGCGAGACCCCTTCACCCGTCTCCGCACCGGCGTCCAGATCCGTCACCAGCGACATCGACGTGTAGCAGAGCCCCAGCTCACGGGCGAGCACCGCCTCGGGATGCCCGGTCATACCGACCACCGACCAGCCCATCGCGGCATGCCACTGCGACTCGGCGCGGGTCGAGAACCGCGGCCCCTCGATCACGACCATCGTGCCGCCGTCGACGGGCTCCCAGTCCCGCCCGCGCGCCGCCTTGAGCGCGGCGCTGCGGCCCACCGGGCAGTAGGGGTCGGCGAAGGTGGTGTGGACGACGTTGGGCACCGTGCCGTCCGGCAGCGGGTGCCCGTCGAAGAAGGTCTGCGCGCGTGCCTTCGTACGGTCCACGACCTGGTCGGGAACGAGCAGCGTGCCCGGCCCGTACTCAGCCCGCAGCCCGCCGACCGCGCACGGGCCGAGCACCTGCCGTACGCCCATGGAGCGCAGTGCCCACAGGTTCGCGCGGTAGTTGATGCGGTGCGGCGGAAGGCGGTGGTCGCGGCCGTGCCGGGGCAGGAAGGCCACGGTCCGTCCGGCGATCTCGCCGAGGAAGAGGGAGTCGCTGGGCGCTCCGTAGGGGGTCTCCACCATGACCTCGGTCACGTCCTCCAGGAAGGAGTAGAACCCGGAGCCACCGATCACGCCGATCTCTGCGTTCGCCATGCGATCAGCGTAGCCATACGCGAGAACCGCGCCGCGGCGGGGGGAGGGGGGGGTGCCCGACGGGGAG
>NZ_JAEIMH010000019.1:66290-81237 GCF_016464295.1 Streptomyces sp. N35
ACCCCGCTGCCGGAGAGGCAGCGGGGTTCCCGAAAGCGTATGGAGCGTACGGAAGAAACGTACGAACCGTCAGGCAGCCGACGTCGACGACGAAGACGAGGACGAGGAGGACGAGGAGCTCGACGACGCCGAAGAAGACGACGCGGCGGGCTTCGACGAGGAAGACCCGGACGACGAAGAGGACCCGGAAGACGAGGACGACGCCGGCGTGCTGCTCGACGACGAGCCGCGGCTGTCGTTGCGGTAGAAGCCCGAGCCCTTGAACACGATGCCGACCGCCGAGAACACCTTCTTGAGGCGTCCGCTGCAGCTCGGGCACTCGGTCAGAGCGTCATCCGTGAACTTCTGCACCGCCTCGAGGCCTTCGCCGCACTCGGTGCACTGGTACTGATACGTCGGCACTTGCTTCCTCCTGGCACTCTCACTCGATGAGTGCTAACGACGTTCCATAGTGACGTATTCCTCGGGATCAGTCCACCGTGGCGAGCGCGCGGTGACTCACACCACGTGCCACGGTCCGCCCCTTGGACGCCGGCGCGAGCCTGCCGCGCAGGGCGAACAGGGTTCCCAGGGCCAGTGCGGTGGCGACCGCGGGGACCAGGAACCCGTAGCTCGCGCCATGGGCGTCGGCGAGCCGTCCGGCCACGGTCACGGCGGCGGCCTGCCCGAAGGCGACCGCACCCGTCAGCCAGGTGAACGCCTCGGTACGGCCGGAGGCCGGCACCAGCTGCTCGACCAGCGTGAACGCGGTGATCAGGGCCGGTGCGATCGCCATGCCCACGAGCAGGCCGACGATCGCGAACATCGCGACCGAGTCCAGCGTCCACAGCGTGGCGGCCATGGCGGTCAGGGCGGTGTAGCCGAGCAGCAGCCGGCGGCGCGGCCCGATCTTCCAGGCGACGGCGCCGCAGGCGATGCCGGCGATCATGTTTCCGGCCGCGAAGATCCCGTACAGCAGACCGTTCACACCCGCCTGGCCGATCTCCTCGGCGAAGGCGGTCAGCGAGACCTGCATGCCGCCGAAGACGGCGCCGATGCCGAGCATCGCGACGATCAGGGCACGCACGCCCGGGATCGACAGGGCCGAGGTCTGCGCGATGCGGCTGCCGTCGGCGGCCCTGGCCGCGCGGGCCGGCTGGGTGCCGCGCTGCGCGGCGAACAGGAGGCCGCCCGCGAGCGTCAGAACCGCCTGGGCGGCGAGACCCGCGCCGGGGTGGACGACGGTGCACAGGAGCGTGGACAGCACGGGGCCGACGACGAAGGTGAGCTCGTCGGTGACGGACTCGAAGGCCGCCGCGGTCGGCAGCAGGTGCCGGCGGTCCGGGCGGTCGAGGACGGAGGCCCAGCGGGAGCGGACCATCGGGCCGACCTGCGGCACCGAGGCACCGGCCGGTACGGCCGCGAGGAACAGGGCCCACAGCGGGGCGTCCGCGAGGGCCAGGGCGGCGAGCAGGATCACCGCGACGGAGTTGATCAGAACGCCGGGGATCAGGACGGCCGACTGCCCGAAGCGGTCCGCGAGCTTGCCGCTCTGCGGTGCGAACAGGGCCATGGAGATACCCGTCACGGCGGCGACGGCGCCCGCGCTGCCGAACGAGCCGGTCGTGTGCTGCACAAGGAGCACGATCGACATCGTGAGCATGGCGAAGGGCTGCCGTGCGGCGAAGCCGGGCAGGACGAACGAGAGCGCGCCGGGAGTGCGCAGAAGCTGGCCGTAACCAGGGCGGGAGTTGACCGTGGACACCACGGTCCTTGCCTTTCTGCTGCCTGGTAGCGGGCCCGTATGGCGTCGCCGAGAGCTGTCCATCGTGCGCAGGGATCGTCGGTGATGCCCGGTCCCTGCGGGGGACCCCGGCCGCCGTGCGAACGCGCCAGCTCTTCATCAGACAGAGGTGATTCGTTTGCGGTTCCCCTCATTGTACGGGTCTTCCGCGATGTATGCCTCGGAATTGCGAAGCTCGGTCTGCTCGACACCTGCGATTAAGCCAAGGTTCATCAAACGAGCCAAGGGTTACGAGGAGGGCGCGCCCGCTCGGCACAGCGCGCCCCCGGGGCCGCCTGCGCGCCCGCCCCCGGGAAGGCCCACGCGCCTGTCCCGGGGGCCGCCTACGCCCCCGTCCCCAGCCATCCGGCCAGCTTTCCGCCCTGTCCGACGTCCCGCAGCCGCTTCTCGGCCGCGTCCCGTACCGGATCCGTGGCCACCACGAGCAGTTCGTCCCCGCGCCGCAGCACGGTCGTCGGCAGCGGTACGAAGGACTTCTCGTCGCGGACGACCAGCGTGACCGCCGAACCGGCCGGCAGCCGCAGCTCGGCGACCTCGACGCCGTGCATCTTGGACTTCTCCGGGATCGCCACCGACAGCAGATGCCCGCGCAGCCGTTCCAGCGGGGCGGATTCGATGCCCAGGTCGGCGGCCCCGTCGGAGTCGCCCAGCTTCAGGGCCTTGGCCAGCCACGGCAGCGTAGGACCTTGGACGAGCGTGTAGACGACCACGAGCACGAAGACGATGTTGAAGATCCGCTCGTTGCCCTCGATCTCGGCCACCATCGGGATCGTCGCGAGAATGATCGGCACCGCGCCACGCAGCCCGGCCCAGCTCATCAGGGCCTGCTCACGCCAGGGGATCTTGAACGGCAGCAGGCTGACCACGATCTCCAGCGGCCGCGCCACCATCGTCAGGATCAGGCCGATGAGGATCGCCGGCCAGACGTCGTCGAGCAGTTTGTGCGGGGTGACCAGGAGCCCGAGCAGCACGAACATGCCGATCTGCGCGAGCCAGCCGAGCCCGTCGGCGAAGCCCCTGGTGGCCGGCCAGTGCGGCAGTTTGGCGTTGCCGAGGACCATCGCGGCCAGATAGACGGCGAGGAAGCCCGAGCCGTGCGCGATGGCGCCGGCCGCGTACGCCGTGACCGCGATCGCCATGACGGCGATCGGATAGAGGCCGGACGCGGGCAGCGCGACATGGCGCAGCCCCCACGCGCCGAGGAACCCGACCGCGAGACCGATGGCCGCACCGATGGCGAGCTCGAGGGCGATCTCGCCGACCAGGACGTACCAGGCGTGGACCGGATCCACCGAGGAGAAGGCCACGACGAGGATCACGACCGGGGCGTCGTTGAATCCGGATTCCGCTTCGAGCACGCCGGTGATGCGCGAGGGCAGCGGCACCTTGCGCAGGACGGAGAAGACGGCGGCGGCGTCGGTCGAGGAGACGACCGCGCCGATGATCAGCGCCTGGCGCCATTCGAGCCCGACGAGATAGTGCGCACCGGCAGCCGTGATGCCCACGCTGACCGCCACGCCCACGGTCGAAAGGACGACCGCGGCCGGCAACGCGGGCTTGATTTCCTTCCACTTGGTGCCGAGGCCACCTTCGGCAAGGATCACCACAAGCGCGGCATAACCGATGACCTGGGTCAACTCGGCATTGTTGAAGGTGACATTGAAGATCCCGTCCTGGCCTATCGCAATGCCGATCCCCAGATACAGGAGCAGGCTCGGCAGGCCGCTGCGCGAAGAGATCCGTACCGCGGCGACGGCGATGAGCAGGACGAGCGAGCTGATCAAAAGGAGCTCGTTGAGCTGATGGACAGTCAGTGGCCGTTCCTTCCTCGCGGGGTGGACTCCGAAGCGTGCTGCCGCCGGATCCGGGGGAGGGGGTACTTCGTTACCTTACCTAATCGTTAACGCTTCCTTGACGGCCAAGATCTCCGTTCCGCTACGGTCCTACAGCCGGAACGGACACCGCGTCCTGGCGTGCGGCGGGCTGCACCTAAGGTTGCTCCTGCACTCAAAGGACCGCTCCAGAACCACAAGGACAGCGATGCCCGCGAACACCACCGCCCCTTCGGGCGGCCGCAAGGCCGGCCGGAAGAAGGGGCGCCGCGCCCGACTGATCGTGCTCACGCTGGCGGTGGCACTGGTCGCGGGCCTCGCGTTCGGCGCCTGGTGGAGCATCAGCACCGTGCGCGCTTCCCTTCCGCAGACGAAGGGTTCGATCACCCTCGACGGTCTGTCCGCCCCCGTGGACGTACGCCGCGATGCCCAGGGCATCCCGCAGATCTACGCGGACACCAGCGAGGACCTGTTCCGCGCGCAGGGATACGTGCAGGCGCAGGACCGGTTCTGGGAGATGGACGTCCGCCGTCATATGACCTCCGGCCGGCTGTCCGAGATGTTCGGCGAGGGGCAGGTCGAGACCGACGCCTTCCTGCGCACCCTGGGCTGGCGCGAGACGGCGCAGAAGGAGTACGACGAGACGCTGACGCCCGACACGAAGAAGTACCTGCAGGCGTACGCCGACGGGGTCAACCAGTACCTCGCGGGCAAGTCGGGCAAGGACGTCTCGGTCGAGTACGCGGCCCTCGGGTTCACCACCGACTACAAGATCGAGAAGTGGACCCCGGTCGACTCGGTGGCCTGGCTCAAAGCGATGGCCTGGGATCTGCGCGGCAACATGCAGGACGAGATCGACCGCGCGCTGATGTACAGCCGGCTCGGCCCGAAGCAGATCGGCGAGCTCTACCCGGAGTACCCGTACGCGACGCACAAGCCGATCGTGCAGGAAGGTGCCGTCGATACCGCGACGGACACGTACAACCCGAAGGGCACCGCCACCCAGCCGCAGTCGGGCAACCCGGCGACGCAGGGCACGGCCGGTGCCGCCCTGAACACCCAGCTGTCCGGTCTCTCCAAGGTCCTGGAGAACATGCCGGACGCCATCGGACCCAACGGCAACGGCATCGGCTCCAACTCCTGGGTGGTGTCCGGTGAGCACACCACCACCGGCAAACCGCTGCTCGCCAACGATCCGCACCTGGCGCCCCAGCTGCCCTCGCTCTGGTACCAGATGGGCCTGCACTGCAGGAACATCTCCGAGAAGTGCCAGTACGACGTCTCCGGCTACACCTTCTCCGGCATGCCCGGCGTGATCATCGGTCACAACCAGGAGATCGCCTGGGGCATGACCAACCTCGGCGCCGATGTCACCGACCTCTACCTGGAGAAGATCCAGGGCGACGGCTACCTGTACGACGGCAAGGTGCAGCCGTTCAAGACCCGCCAGGAGACCATCAAGGTCGCCGGCGGCGAGGCGCGGAAGATCACGGTCCGTGAGACCAACAACGGCCCGTTGCTCTCCGACCGCAGCGACGAGCTCGGCAAGGTCGGCGAGGAGGCACCCGTCGACGCCTCCGCCCCGGACCGCTCCGACGGCTACGCGGTGGCGCTGCGCTGGACCGCGCTCGACGCCGGCAAGTCGATGGACGCGGTGTTCACGCTCAACAGGGCGACGAACTTCAAGGAGTTCCAGGCCGCGGCCCAGAACTTCGAGGTTCCTTCGCAGAACCTGATCTACGCGGACCGCGACGGGAACATCGGCTACCAGGCACCCGGCAAGATCCCCACGCGCTCCACGAAGCACGACGGCACGCTGCCCGCGCCCGGGTGGGACTCCTCGTACAGCTGGACCGACTACGTACCGTTCAAGGCGCTGCCTTACGAGTACAACCCCGAGCGCGGCTACATCGTCACCGCCAACCAGGCCGTCGTCGGCAAGTCCTACCCGCACGAGCTGACGAAGGACTGGGGCTACGGCGCGCGCAGCCAGCGGATCAACGACCTCATCGAGGGGAAGCTCGAGGGCGGCGGGAAGATCTCGACCGAGGACATGCGCACCATGCAGATGGACTCGAGCAGCGAGATCGCCACGCTGCTCAAGCCGATGCTGCTCAAGCTCGACATCGAGGACCCCGACGTCCGCGACGGGCAGAAGCTCCTCGAGGGCTGGGACGGTACGCAGGACGCCGACTCCGCGGCCGCCGCGTACTTCAACGCGGTCTGGCGCAACATCCTCAAGCTCGCCTTCGGCAACAAGCTGCCCAAGGAGCTGCGGGTCAAGGGCTCCTGCATCCTCGTCGAGCCCGCCGACAAGACCGGCCCGATCGACAACCCCGACGAGCGCGTACGCGAGTGCGGCGAGCGGGACGCGGACGCGGCGCAGCCGGACGGCGGCGATCGCTGGTTCGAGGTCGTACGCAAGCTCGTCAAGGACGAGGACAGCGAGTGGTGGCAGACGCCCAAGAGCCGTACCGACACGGCCACCACGACCCGCGACCAGCTGTTCGCGCGGGCCATGGAGGACGCGCGCTGGGAGCTGACCGCCAAGCTCGGCAAGGACATGGACACCTGGAGCTGGGGCCGCCTGCACACCCTGGAGCTGAAGAACCAGACCATCGGCACCGAGGGCCCGGGCTTCATGCAGTGGCTGCTCAACCGCGGCCCGTACAAGCTCGGCGGCGGCGAGGCGGCGGTCGACGCGACCGGCTGGAACGCGGCCGGCGGCTACCAGGTGATCTGGGTGCCGTCGATGCGGATGGTGGTCAACCTGCAGGACTTCGACAAGTCCAAGTGGATCAATCTGACCGGTGCGTCGGGGCACGCGTACAGCCCCAACTACACCGACCAGACGGACAAGTGGGTCAAGGGCGAGCTCTACGACTGGCCGTACGGGGCGAAGGCCGTCGAGGACGCGACCGAGAACCATCTGGTGCTCAAGCCGTAAAGGTGCGCACCCCCGAGGGGGTCACCACCGCGTGAACGGGGTGGTCGTGCGGTTCCGCCGGAACCTGCGCGACCACCTCGTTCTCGTAGAGCAGCACGATCAGATCCGGGTGGGCGCGCGCCCGCTCGAGCCGGGCGAGCACGCGGTCGTACGAGCCTCCGCCGCGTCCGAGCCGCATGCCGCGCGCATCGACCGCGAGTCCCGGCAGCAGGACGGCAGCTGCCTCGGTGACGGCCTCGGGCCCGAGCCGGGCGCCCTCCGGTTCGAGCAGCCCGCGCGCGGCGGGGGCCAGACGTCCGGGACCTTCGTACGCGGCCCAGTCGAGATCGTTGTCCGGCAGCAGTACGGGCAGCAACACCCGTACACCGCGGGCCCGCAGCGCATCGAGCAGCACCCGCGTCCCGGGCTCACGCCCGACCGAGACATACGCGGCGACCACCGCGCCCGCAGCGGTCAGCCGGGGCAGGGCGAGCGCCTGCTCGCCGAGTGCGGCCGCGGCCATCCGCACGTCATCCGCTGTCAATGCCCTCCTCATGTCGAGGAGTTCTCTGCGCAACCCTTCCTTGGCAGCTTTGCCCTCGGTGTCGCTGCTCACAGCTCGCTCACACAAATCAGGCCCAATCGCGCTCAATGAGAATGAATTAACTGGAGGCAAAGCTTCCGCCCATTCTCGCCAGATAAGGTGCGGGACATGACTGAGCGCCCCACGATCACCAAGGCTGTCATCCCGGCAGCCGGTCTCGGCACCCGCTTCCTGCCGGCGACCAAAGCGACCCCGAAGGAAATGCTCCCGGTGGTCGACAAGCCCGCCATCCAATATGTGGTGGAAGAGGCCGTAGCGGCCGGTCTGTCCGACGTCCTGATGGTCACGGGCCGCAACAAGCGCCCGCTCGAGGACCACTTCGACCGCAATTACGAGCTGGAATCGGCCCTGTCCAAGAAGGGCGACGCCGACCGCCTCGCCAAGGTCCAGGAGTCCAGCGACCTCGCCACCATGCACTACGTGCGCCAGGGCGACCCCAGGGGCCTCGGCCACGCGGTCCTGTGCGCGGCCCCGCACGTGGGCGACGAGCCCTTCGCGGTCCTCCTCGGCGACGACCTCATCGACGCCCGCGACCCGCTGCTTCAGCGCATGGTCGAGATCCAGGCCCGCGAAGGCGGCAGCGTCATCGCGCTGATGGAGGTCGACCCCGCGCAGATCCACCTGTACGGCTGCGCCGCGGTCAAGCCGACCGGCGACGAGGACGTCGTGCAGATCACCGGCCTGATCGAGAAGCCCGACGCCTCCGAGGCGCCCAGCAACCTGGCGATCATCGGCCGCTATGTACTCGCCCCGGAGATCTTCGCCATACTGCGGGAGACCGAGCCCGGCCGCGGCGGCGAGATCCAGCTCACCGACGCACTGCAGAAGCTCGCGACGTCCGACGAGGGCGGCCCGGTGCACGGCGTGGTCTTCAAGGGCCGCCGCTATGACACCGGTGACCGCGGCGACTACCTTCGCGCCATCGTCCGGCTCGCGTGCGAACGTGAAGACCTGGGCCCGGAGTTCCGGACCTGGCTTCGCAGTTACGTCACCGAGGAGATGCAGCAGTCTTGAGCAGCAGCACCACGGACCAGGCCGCCCCCGTGTGGTCGGTGACCGAACATCTCGAGGACATCCTGGCGACCGTGCAGGCGCTGGAGCCGATCGAGCTCCAGCTCCTGGACGCCCAGGGCTGTGTCCTCGTGGACGAGGTCACCGTGCCGCTCTCGCTGCCGCCCTTCGACAACAGCTCCATGGACGGCTATGCCGTCCGGGTCGCCGATGTCGAGGGCGCGAGCGAGGAGTTCCCCGCCGTCCTCGAGGTCATCGGGGATGTCGCGGCGGGCAGCCCGGGCGATCTGACCGTGGGCGCGGGACAGGCCGCGCGCATCATGACCGGCGCACCGCTGCCGCCCGGCGCGGAAGCGGTGGTCCCGGTCGAGTGGACCGACGGCGGCCTCGGCGCGGGCCCGGTCGGCACCATGACCCCGCACAGCGCGTCCCCCGAGGGCGCGAGCGGTGAGGTCCGGGTGCACCGGCCCGCCGGGGCCCGGGCGCACGTCCGCGCCCAGGGCAGCGATGTCCAGGCCGGCGAGCAGGCGCTCGCCGCCGGCACCGTCCTCGGCCCGTCGCAGATCGCCCTGCTGGCCGCGATCGGCCGCGCTTCCGTACGGGTCCGTCCGCGTCCGCGCGTGGTCGTGATGTCCACGGGCAGCGAACTGACGCAGCCGGGCGAGGAGTTGGGCAAGGGCCAGATCTACGACTCCAACTCGTTCGCCCTGACCGCCGCCGCCCGTGACGCCGGCGCCATCGCGTACCGCGTGGGCGCCGTCGCGGACGACGCGGAGACCCTGCGCTCCACCATCGAGGACCAGTTGATCCGCGCGGATCTCCTGGTCACCACGGGCGGGGTCAGCGTCGGCGCGTACGACGTGGTGAAGGAAGCCCTCGAGCACCTCGGTGACGAGGACGAGGCGGGCAGCGGCATCGAGTTCCGCAAGCTCGCCATGCAGCCGGGCAAGCCCCAGGGCTTCGGCGCGATCGGCCCCGACCACACCCCGCTGCTCGCGCTGCCGGGCAACCCGGTGTCGTCGTACGTCTCCTTCGAGCTGTTCGTACGTCCCGCCATCCGCGCCCTCATGGGCCTGGACGAGGTGAACCGCCCGAGCGTCCGCGCCGCACTGCGCTGCGACGAGCCGCTGTCGTCACCGAAGGGCAAGCGGCAGTTCCTGCGCGGGTCCTACGACGCCGAGGCGGGGGTCGTCCGTCCGGTGGGCGGAGCCGGTTCGCATCTGATCGCCGCGCTCGCGCAGGCCGACGCACTGATCGTCGTCCCCGAGGACACCACCGAAGTCGCTCCGGGCACCGAGCTGGACGTGATCCCGCTGGGCTGACGCCCGCTCCTGGGAATCCGGCCGGCCTCCAGTGCGGGTACCGTGTCGCCCAAACACGGCCCGCATCGGCCCCCGCACAGGGCCCCGCGGCCGCTTACGGCCCGACCGGGAGCGCAGCAGCACATGAGCACGCAGGACCGACTGACCCATATCGACGAGGCGGGCGCCGCTCGCATGGTCGACGTTTCCGGGAAGGACGTGACCGAGCGCATCGCCCGCGCCTCGGGCCGCGTGCTCGTCTCGCCCCAGGTGATCTCGTTGTTGCGCGGCGAGGGCATGCCCAAGGGCGACGCCCTCGCGACCGCACGCATCGCGGGCATCATGGGCGCGAAGAAGTGCTCCGACCTGATCCCGCTGTGCCACCCGCTGGACATCGCCGGCGTGAAGCTCGACCTCTCGGTGGCCGACGACGCCGTGGAGATCACCGCCACGGTCAAGACCACCGGCCGCACGGGCGTCGAGATGGAGGCCCTGACCGCGGTCTCGGTGGCGGGTCTGACGGTGGTCGACATGGTGAAGGCCGTCGACAAGGGCGCCGTCATCACCGAGGTACGGGTCGAGGCCAAGTCGGGCGGCAAGTCGGGCGACTGGAGCCGGTCATGACGTACCGCGCGCTCGTCGTCACCGCCTCCAACCGCGCCGCCGCCGGTGTGTACCCGGACAAGGGCGGCCCGATCCTCGCCGAAGGCCTGCGCGGCCTCGGCTTCGAGGTCGACGGACCCCAGGTCGTCCCGGACGGCGACCCGGTCGAGGCCGCGCTGCGGGCCGGCGGCGACGCCGCGTACGACGTGATCCTCACGACCGGCGGCACGGGGAACTCCCCCCCCCGCGCGGCCCCCGGCGCCACCCCTATCTCGCCCACCGACGCGACCCCGGACGCCACCCGCCGCGTCATCGACTACGAAGTGCCCGGGATCCCCGAGGCGGTACGGGCGTTCAGCCGGGACAAGGTGCCGGCCGCCGCCCTGTCGAGGGGCCTGGCCGGCGTCGCGCACCGCACCCTGATCGTGAACCTGCCGGGCTCGACCGGGGGAGTGCGCGACGGCCTCGCCGTCCTCGAGTCCGTGCTGCGGCACGCGGTCGAGCAGCTGCACGGCGGTGACCACCCTCGGCCCGCCGACGGAGTTACGGGGAGCCCGAGCTGAACAGCCCTTCCTGGCCGGTGGAGCTGGTGGACGGCGATATCGTCCTCCGGCCCATAAAGATGCGCGACCAGCGCCCCTGGCGCGAGGTCAACCGCCGCAACCGGGACTGGCTGCGCCCCTGGGAGGCGACCATCCCGCCGCCCGCCCCGGGCGCACCGCCCGCCCACCGGCCCACGTACCGGCAGATGGTCCGGCATCTGCGCGCGGAGGCGAACGCGGGCCGGATGCTGCCCTTCGTCATCGAGTACCAGGGCCGGCTCGTCGGCCAGCTCACGGTCGCCGGGATCACCTGGGGCTCGATGTGCTCGGGCCATATCGGCTACTGGGTGGACCAGTCGGTCGCCGGCCGCGGTGTCATGCCGACCTCGGTCGCGCTCGCGGTGGACCACTGCTTCCGTGCGGTCGGTCTGCACCGGATCGAAGTCTGTATTCGCCCCGAGAACACACCGAGCCGCAGAGTCGTCGAGAAACTCGGATTCCGTTCCGAAGGACTTCGTCCACGCTATCTCCACATTGACGGAGGCTGGCGCGATCACCTGGTGTTCGCGCTCACGGCGGAAGAGGTGCCCGAAGGGCTGCTCACGCGCTGGCACGCGAGCCGCAGGATCGCCGCGCTGCAGGACCGTGACCAGGCTCAGGACGGTCCGCGCAACGCTACCGACACCGCCTGAGCGGTCGCGTGCAAATGAAATACTTGTTCGAAAATGAGCGGCGCTTGACCGTGAATATGCCTGTAATCGAAGCCTGCTGATCGCATCAGTCACAAAAAAAGTTCGAGATATCAGCCAGATCGTGCGACACACCGGGCCAATTGGCAGATGGCCTCACCGAAACCCCTCTACCGTGTGAGGCGTGAGCAGCAGCGGCCTCATCTACGCAGTCATCGTCGGGGCCTGGGCCGCCTACTTGGTGCCGATGTGGCTCCGTAGGCAGGACGAGCTCAATGAAGCCCGTCCGACGGAACGCTTCTCCACCGCTATCCGTCTGCTGTCCGGACGGGCGGGGATGGAGCGCCGCTACGCCAAGGGCCTCAAGGACCGGGGCGAGAGCGACCAGCCCGGGCCGGAGCCGGCCGGCGCGGAATCCCTGACGGGATCCGTCGACGTCCGGTCCTTCGCCGCGCCTACGGCGCCCGAGTCCGCGGAGGTCCCGGCCGAACCGGCCGAACCGGCCGAGGCTTCCGAACGAGCCGAGCGAGCCGAGCGAGCCGAGCGGGCCGAACGAGCCGGGCGGGCGGAGCGGCCCCGGGCCGCCGGGCGGCCCGGGCCCAACGAACGGCGCCGCCCCCCCCCCCAAGCCGCCGCGCCCGCCCCCCGCCCGCAGGGGCTCGCACGCCGCCGGCGCACCACGATGATGCTCTTCCTCGCCTTCACCGTCGGCGCCATCGCCGCCGCGGTCGGCGGACTCGGACTGCTGTGGGCGCCCGCGCTGCCCGCCGTACTCCTGAGCGCGTACATCCTTCATCTGCGGGCCCAGGAACGCCGGCGCTTCGCCTACGTCATGGACCGCCGCCACGCCGAGGCCGCCGCGCGCCGCGTCCGTGAGCGCAGCGCCGCGCAGCGCCGCGAAGCGACCGCCCGCGAAGGCGGCCCCGCCGGACCCGACCTCGCCGCGGACCGGCGTGCCCTGGTCGAGCAGACCGATCACGCCGAGTGGGTCGACCAGCAGCGCGAGCGGGACCGCGGCGGTGCCCGCGGCGACAGCTGGGAGCCCGTCCCGGTCCCGCTGCCGACCTACGTCACCGCGCCGGTCGCCCCGCGCGCGCAGGGCGAGGTCGACCTCGGGGCGCCCGACACCTGGAGCTCGGCACGGTCCTCGACGATCGGGCAGCAGTCCGCGCCGCAGCCCGCCGCACCGGCCGCCGAAGAGACCGAGAAGCCGGAAGCCCGGCCCGCCAAGTCCACCGATCCGCAGGCCGCCGCACGCCGCGCGGCCTCCGGTCGGCGCTCGCGGGAGCGCGGACGGACCCCGCTGTTCGACCAGTACGCGGACCCCGAGCGCCCGCGCGCGGCCAACGAATGAGCCCGGTTCCGGGCCGCCTGTCTGACCAGCGCGGAACGGATTTCCAAGCACCCCGATCGGGGTGCTAAAGTTTCACTCGTTGCAAGGGCCTGTGGCGCAGTCTGGTAGCGCACCTCGTTCGCATCGAGGGGGTCTGGGGTTCAAATCCCCACAGGTCCACCGCAGCTCAGAGCCCCAGCCGGATTCGTCCGGCTGGGGCTCTTTGGCGTTGTACAGCAGCGTTGTACAGCAACGGGACCCCGCCGCCCCGGTGTTCCGTTGTACTCAGCCGAAATCCCATGACGCCAGACGCATGGCCAGAGCCTCTGGGTAGGCCTCCAACTCGGGATAGTCGG
This sequence comes from Streptomyces sp. N35, assembly GCF_016464295.1. Lineage (NCBI taxonomy): Bacteria > Bacillati > Actinomycetota > Actinomycetes > Kitasatosporales > Streptomycetaceae > Streptomyces > Streptomyces sp. N35. Next base: position 79,271 of record NZ_JAEIMH010000019.1, read on the forward strand.
CAGGTCCGAGGAAGGCCGCACCATCGCCGCAGTGGTAAAGCCAGGACTCCTGCTGCCAGCCGACGGACCGTAGATCGGGCCCTGATAGCGGACCTGTCGATGCTCACCACAGACACCGCAGACATGCTCGGCACGAGAGGCGGACCCGGTGCCCAGCGGATCAGGGTGGTAGCGAAAGATCGGTTCGCTGCTTGACGCAGTCGTAAGGGTCACCGTCGCATCACGCCCACCGTTTTGTGATCTTTGCTGGAAGCTCGGGGGCCGGCCACACCTGGATGCGGATCTTCTCGGTGGTTTCGGGGCTCTCGTCCGAGTCGAGGTCGGCCTGGGCTGCGCGAGCCAGGTTGCTCCGGGAGGAGCGGACGCGATTCCAGCCTGGCGGAACCTCGAAGGTTGCTGCGTCTGGGCCGTAATCGGTGCAGCCGAGGATCATCAGGCGTCCGGCCGACACACGGAGGCTGGCCTCGACGACGTGATCGAACTCTGCACTGTCGTCGATCGGTTCCTGCGGCAGGACTGTGACAGTGACAGACACATTGACGTTGACAGTTGTGCCGATACCCAGCGCATCCCGCGTGACTGCAAGCTGATCGATAGACGCTTGGTCCGTCCACGCATCACCGAGATCGCCGTCTGAGTCAGCGTCGCATACGTGTATCTGGTGGTAGTCGGCGAAGAGTGTGAGCTCCGTCGTTGTCGTCATGGCGGCACAGTGTCATGCAGCACTGACAACCGGAGACGTCGTACAGCAGCGCAGTACAGCAACCACAGCAACCGCCCCGGTTCCGCAATGGTCGCCATGGGCTCAACTTCGGCCGGTATGACCGTGACCGACGCCACAGGGCTGGTGGTGGGCCGGGAACAACAAGGCACGACGCGATTCGCTGCCGGTGCCCTTTCTGCATCCTGACTCGTACGCCGAGGCGGATGCCCAGCTCGATGCCCGCGAAGCCCAGGCGGAGGACTTCCCCGACCAGGAAGCGTACGAAAAGGCCTGGCGCGCTTGGGACATGGAGTGCGAGGAGTGGGAGGCGCGGAAGACGGCAGGCGCCGTGGTCGTCCAGGAGCACGGATGCGGTTTCACCACGCTGTTGGTGGTGTCCGGCCCGCTGGCTGGCACGCTGTGGTGGGACGGCCGAGCCACCTGTGAACTGATCGTTCCGCTGTCCCTCGATCACGCTGGTGCTGGACAGCCTGTGGGTTTCAACGAGTGCTCGAACACCCCCAGCGGCCAACCAACACAATTGGAAAGCGTGCACGCAGGCAGTTGACTCGACGGTCCGCGAGCTTCGGCTCTGCACGCTGCTGTCCGGCTATGGCCATTTTGCGTGCGGCCCGATCACGCGTATATCGGACATGTGAACAATGAAGACCAGCGCACTCTGAAGCTCCTGCGCCAGCTCGATCGGCAGTCGGGGCCAGACATGGAGTTCCCCGATGGGTTCGACTACCACCGGGACAAGGAGCGGGCTACGGCACTGGTCGAGCGACTGGAGCGCGACTTCGGCTGCTCCTGTTCTCTTGGCGGCATGCAAGATGCCGCCTCCACCTTCACGGTCTCGGTGCCGTCCGAGGGGACCGAAGCCGGTAGCCGCATCATGGTCTGGCTGAGCAACTTCGGCGACCTTGCCTCGATCGCTCCGCCCTCAGCTTTTCCTGACCGTGGGATCAACGGCGACGCGCAAGCCGGCATCTCCGACGCGGATCGTGTCCGGCTGGAAGGTGCCCTGTCCGATCTTGGATACGTACTTGTCCCGCAGCGCCCTTTGAGGCAGCCCTACGACGGCATTCACACGGGCTGGGTGTGGGTGGGCGAGCCCAATTGGTTCGTCCGCTTCTTCTACCACCTGTAGGGCCGGCAGGACGGCGAGGAACAGCAGAGAAGTACAGCAACCGTGCCGACCGCCCCGCCCGGAATCTCCCGCCGGGGGCGGGGGCGCGGCGGGGGGGGGGGGGGGCTGGGGCAC
>NZ_JAEIMH010000019.1:81247-105186 GCF_016464295.1 Streptomyces sp. N35
GGGGGAGAAGCACCGCCACCCTGCCGAGCCCCCCGCGGGAAGCCGCCGGGGGGGGCTCGGGGCCGCGGCGGCGGGGGCTGCGATCTGTGTCACCGCCGCTCCGGCGGATGGCGTGGATACTTGGTTGGTATGTCCACTGTTGTCCGGTCTCGTCGTGTGCTGCGTGTCCTGAGTGCGGCCGTCGCCGCATGCGGTGTCGCGCTGCTCATGGCCTGCGGCCGGCCGGACGGACTGCACGTACAGGGGCCCGCGATATCGCCTTCGCCGCAGAAGGGTCCGGTGTACGTCGCCGACGCCATGGGGCAACCTCTGCGCCGGCCGACCTCCGTGGGCCTGAGCGAACTGGTCACCGTCAGCGACCTCAAGTGGAGCAGCTGGGGCGGCTCCACCGCCGTGGCCACCGGGAAACTGGGCGGGGCCTGGTGTCTGCCGGGGTGCGAGAAGGAGCTGTACGACGTGACCGTCACGCTCAGCGGGCTGCAGCAGCAGGAGCGCGTCGCCTACTACCGGCGCGCCAGCGTCGTGCCCGACGATCCCGCGAAGCTGCCGCCCGAGGCCGTGAAGGTGCAGCTGCAGGCGATCCGGCTCACCGTCCCGGTGTACTGAGCGCCCATGGGACTGCGTACGAAGATCGGTGCCGCGATCGCGGGCACGGCCGCCCTGGTGGCCGTCGTGATCGGCGTCCTCGTGCACCACCAGACGGTGGGCGCACAGTACGACGCCGCCGTCCAGCAGATCGGCGACCGGCTGCAGACCGCCGTACAGGACCACGCGGCGGGCGTCGACGGCGGCAACTCCCTGATCAACCCGCCCGATCTGCCCGAACCGCTCGGCAAGGCCGTCGAGGAGGGGAGATGGGGCGTCTACCTCGACCGTGACGTCAAGGGGCCGCCGCTGCTGTGGGCGGCCAGCAAACAAGGGAACGCCGTCGTCGCGTTGAGGCGCTCGTACGACAGGGAGACCCGGACCCTGCGCGATCTGGACCGGGTGCTCTGGATCTCCGGAGCCATCGGCACCGCGCTCGGCGGCCTGGCCGGGCTCGCCGTCGCGACCCGGCTCGGCAGACGGCTCACCGCCTCCGCCGACACCGCGCAGCGCATCGCGGACGGCGACCTCACCGCACGCCTCGAACCCCGCGGCAAGGACGAGGTCGCCAAACTCACCACCGCCGTCAACACCATGGCCGACGCCCTCGCACGCCGGATCCAGGCCGAGCGCGAAGTGACCGCGAACATCGCGCACGAACTGCGCACCCCCGTCGCCGGCATGGTCACCTCCGCGGGACTGCTGCCGCCCGGCCGGCCCTCCGAGCTTGTCCAGGGCAGCGCGCAGCGACTGCGGGAACTCGTCGACGACGTCATCGAGGTGGCACGGCTCGACGCGTCGAGCGAGACCGCCGAGACCGAGCCGCTCGCCTGGGGCGACCTGGTGCGCAAGGCCGTACGGACCGTGGCCGGGCCCGCCGACGGAGTCGAGGTCGTCGTCGTGCGCGACGCCGAGGTCGAGACCGACCCCCGGCGCTTCGAACGCATCGTCGCCAACCTCGTCAGCAACGCACTGCGGCACGGCTCCGCGCCCGTACGCGTCGAAGCCGAGAGCGGAGTGCTCCGCGTGTACGACAGCGGCCCCGGGTTCCCCGAGCAGATCCTGCGGGCCGGGCCCCAGCGCTTTCGCACCGGAGCGCGTGAGACGGGCCTCGGCCTCGGGCTCACCATCGCGCTGGGCCAGGCCCAAGTGCTCGGCGCGCGGCTGCGGTTCGCGAACCTCCCGGACTCGGGCGCCCTGGCCGTACTGGATCTGCGCAGTGCCGTCGTCGCCGAGGACGCCGCCAGGGACGCAGCCCGGGACGCCGCCCGGGATCAGGACAGCGGCTTGTCGTAGCAGCGGCTGCTGTCATGGAAGCGGTAGTGGCCGACCTTGGCGCACGGCGCGTACCCGCTGGACGCGTACAGGGCGATCGCCTCGGGCTGCTCGATCCCCGTCTCCAGGACCATGCGCGTACGCCCGCGGCCACGCGCGTCCTCCTCGAGCAGCGCCAGGATCCGCCGCGCCAGACCCAGACCCCGCGCCTCGGGCACCACATACATCCGCTTCAGCTCGGCGTCGCCGTCCGCATAGCCCTGGTCGTTCGCGTCCTGGGTGCGCCAGCCGCCGGTCGCGACCGGACGGCCCTGCTCGTCGTACGCGATCAGATAGAGGCCGGCGGGCGGGACGAACATCCCGGCGTCGAGCGGGGTGGCATCGCCGTCACCGTCGCCGTAGCGCTCCACGTATTCCAGCTGCACCTGGTCGTTGAGCTTGATCGCGTCGGGGTGGTCGTAGCGCGTCGGCTGAATGTTCATGCGTCTCATCGTACTTCTATGCATCAGGTGGGATGGGTCCTGACCAGTGTGCCGGTATCGTGCCGGGGTGCTGACTGTGACTTCCGTGAACGTGAATGGCATCCGCGCCGCCGCCAAGAAGGGCTTCACCGAGTGGCTCGCGGAGACCGAAGCCGATGTCGTCTGCCTGCAGGAAGTGCGGGCCGAGGCCGACCAGATCCCCGAAGAGGTACGCGCCCCCGAGGGCTGGCACGTCGTCCTCGCCCCCTCCGTGGCCAAGGGCCGTGCCGGTGTCGCGCTCTACTCGCGGCGGGCGCCCGAGCGGGTGCAGACCGGGTTCGGATCGGACGAGTTCGACGCGAGCGGGCGCTACGTCGAGATCGATCTGCCGGGCGTCACGGTCGCCAGTCTGTATCTGCCCTCGGGGCAGGCGGGCACCGAGAAGCAGGACGAGAAGTACCGCTTCATGGGCGAGTTCCTGGCCTATCTGAAGGAACTCAAGACGCGCGCCGCCGCCGACGGGCGGGAGGTCGTGGTCTGCGGCGACTGGAACATCTGCCACCAGGAAGCGGACCTCAAGAACTGGAAGACCAACCGGAAGAGCGCCGGATTCCTGCCGGAGGAGCGCGAGTGGCTCGGGCAGGTCTACGAGGAGTACGTGGATGTGGTGCGGGCCCTGCATCCGGGGGTTGAGGGGCCTTACAGCTGGTGGTCGTACCGGGGGCGGGCCTTCGATAACGATGCAGGATGGCGCATTGACCTTCACGTCTCGACGCCGGGGCTCGCGGAGCGGGCGGTGAAGGCGTTCGTGGAGCGGGCCGCCACACATCCCGAGCGGTGGTCGGATCATGCGCCGGTGACGGTCGTCTACGGGAGCTGACGCCGGTGGCCGTGCGCTGTGTTCTCAACGCCAGGGGTCGAGCGCCTGTTTGCCCCGGGTCCGGCCTGATGCGAGCTGCCGCAGTACGGAGCTGCCGTCGGACAGGGCGTGGATCCGCGGGGTGCCCGGTGGGTAGACGCCCTCGGCGATGAGGTCGGTGAGCGCGGCGAGCAGCGAGCGGTAGAGGGCTGGGGCCGCGCTCGCGAGCGCGCCGATGTGCAGGCCCTTCAGCTGGACCTGGTGCGTGAACACCAGCTCGTGGGTGCTCACGGTCGCGTCGCCGGAGGCCGCGCCGTAGACGACGACGCGGCCGGTGAAGGGCTTGGTGACCGCCAGGCTGGTAGCGAACGTGGAGCGGCCCACCGATTCGAGGACCAGGTCGACTCCGCCGCTCAGGCGGTCGATCTCCGGCGCCAGGTCGGAGCGGCCGCTGTCCAGGACGTGGTCGGCGCCGAGTGCCTCGAGCGTCGCGTGCTTGCCCGGTGATGCCGTGGCGATCACGCGCGCTCCGAAGTGGCGGGCGAGGCGGACGGCCGCCTGGCCCACGCCTCCGGCCGCCGCGTGGATCAGGACCGTCTCGTCCTTCTCGATCCGGCCCAGCGGCTTCAACGCCGCAAGGGCGGTGGCCCAGTTGAGCACCAGGCCGAGCGACTGCGCGTCGGACCAGCCGGCGGGCACGGGCAGGGCCTGCGCGGCCGGCATCGTCATGTACCGGGCGAAGGCGCCCGGTCCGGTGCCGACGACATGGGTGCCGGGCGGAAGTGGGTGCTCGATGTCCGGCCCCGCTGCCAGGATCTCGCCCGCGGCTTCGAAGCCGGCCGCATAGGGGGCCTCGGGGCCGCCGGCATAGGTGCCGTGCGTCTGCATCACGTCCGCGAAGTTCACGCCCGCGGCGCCCACGCGGATCAGATACTCGCCGGGGCCCGGGGCGGGGAGCGGCTGGTCCGTGAGCAGAGTCAGGTCTTGTGGTCCGCGGTGCGAGGTCTGGACGAGGCGTCGCTGGGTGAGGTGCTCGGTGCTCTCCGGACTCTCGGTGCTCTCCGGACTCTCGGTGCTCTCCGGGCTCTCGGTGCTTTCCGTGCCTTCCGCGCTCTTCATGTTCTTCATGCCGGGAACGTACGAGCCTCACGCAGGTGGCAAGGTCAAGTCCCGCTCAGCGAGGGCCCGGACGGGCGGCGGCCTGGCGGAGGTACGCGTCGAGGGCTTCCTGCTGCTCGACGAGTCCGGCGATCCGCGCGGCGACACGGTCGCGATAGCGCTCCACTTCGCGCAGGAACTCCGCGTCCGCCCCGCTCGCGTCCGTGCCGGACGGTGGCAGCACCTCCCGGATGAGCCGCACGGGCAGCCCGGACTCCAGGAGCGAGCGGATGGTGCCGACGCGGTCGAGCGTGGAGCGGCAGTAGTCGCGGTATCCGTTTCCGTGGCGCCCCGGGACGATCAGTCCCTCGTCCTCGTAATGCCGCAGCGATCTGGCGCTCACACCGCTGACCCTGGCGGCCTCACCGATCCTCATGCTCCGCTGCAACGCGCGTGAGCTGCCCGCTCTTCCCCCGCCGGCCCCGCCCTTCCCTCACCGGCCCCGCTCTCCCCCGACCAGCCCCGCTAGCCCTCCTCCGCCGCCAAGCGCCGGTCCAGGGCCAGTGAAAGCTCCGCCTCCACCACGGCCTTCGCCAGCGGGCGGAGCTTTTCCATGTTCTCGTCCTGGGTGTACGTACGGATCGTGGTGAGGAACAACTCGGCCAGGGCGTCCGCGTGTTCGCGCACCCGGGCGCCCGCCTGCATGACCTCCGCGAGCGGTACCCCGGCGCGTACGAGCGCGGTCGAGGCGTCCAGGAGGCGGCGGCTGATGTGGACGATCTCGTCGCCGTCGGGGGCGAGATAGCCGAGGTCGAGGGCGGCGGCGAGGTTCTCGGGGGTGACCTCGCCGGCGAACGCGTCGGCCAGTTCCTCGGGGCTGAGCCGGACCGGGGTCTCCTCGGTCGGCTGGATGCCGAGGATCTCGCCGACGTCGCGGCCGGACTCCAGGGCCTCGTTCAACTCCGCGATGACCGACAGGGTGTGGCCGCGCTCCAGCATCGCCGCGATGGTGTGCAGCCGGGCCAGATGGTGCTCGTCGTACCAGGCAAGGCGCCCTTCGCGGCGCGGTGGCGGGATCAGTCCGCGCTCGCGGTAGAAGCGCAGGGTGCGCACGGTGATGCCGGCCGCTTCGGCGAGTTCCGTCATGCGGTACTCGCGGACCGCCGCCCGACCGCTGTGCGCCTTCGGATCGTTAGCCTTCTCCGCCACGTCAAGCACCCTATGTTGTACCGCCGGTAACTTATCCCTCTCAGCCCCTACCCATGAGTACGGAGCTGCTCTACTCTCCCCACTATGCCAGTAGTTACTGGCACAGTCGTGTACTTCGGGAGGCGGGCTGCATGGCCGGGCGTCAAGGTGAGCACGAACACGAGCATGTACGGGTGGCGGTGATCGGATCCGGCTTCGGCGGGCTCGGGGCCGCCGTGCGGCTGCGCCGTGAGGGCGTCACGGACTTCGTGGTTCTGGAGCGGGCCGGCCGCGTCGGCGGGACCTGGCGGGACAACAGCTATCCGGGCTGCGCGTGCGATGTGCCGAGCCATCTGTACTCGTTCTCCTTCGCACCCAACCCCGAGTGGCCGCGCACCTTTTCGGGCCAGGAGCACATCCGGGCGTATCTGGAGCATGTCGCCGACACCTTCGGTCTGCGGCCGCACATCCGCCTCGACTCCGAGGTCAAGCACATGCGGTGGGACGCCGAGCGGCTGCGCTGGGAGGTGGAGACGAGCAGCGGCACGCTGACGGCCGATGTGGTCGTCTCCGCCACCGGACCGCTCTCCGACCCCAAGATCCCGGACATCGCGGGCATCGACACCTTCGAGGGCAAGATCTTCCACTCCGCGCAGTGGGACCACGACTACGACCTGCGCGGCAAGCGGGTCGCGATGATCGGGACCGGGGCGTCCGCGATCCAGATCGTGCCGGAGATCCAGAAGGAGGTGCGGCGGCTCACGCTGTTCCAGCGCACCCCGCCGTGGGTCCTGCCGCGCGCGGACCGCGCCATCAGCGGCGCCGAGCGCTGGCTGCACCGGCAGCTTCCCTTCACGTCCAAGGCCAGGCGCGGACTCCTGTGGGGCATACGGGAGTTGCAGGTCCAGGCGTTCACGAAGCGGCCCGATGAGCTGGGTCTCATCGAGTCGCTGGCCAAGCGCAACATGTACCGGGCGATCAAGGACCCGGTGCTGCGCGAGAAGCTCACGCCCACGTACCGGATCGGCTGCAAGCGGATCCTGCTCTCCAACACGTACTACCCGGCGCTCGCGCAGCCCAATGTGGACCTCGTGGCCAGTGGGCTCGCGGAGATACGGGGCAACACCCTCGTCGCCGCCGACGGCACCGAGACCGAGGTCGACGCGATCGTCTTCGGCACCGGCTTCCACGTCACCGACATGCCGATCGCGGACCGGGTGACCGGGGTGGACGGGCAGACGCTCGGTGAGAGCTGGAAGGACGGGATGAAGTCGCTGCGCGGCGCGACCGCGGCCGGCTTCCCCAACTGGATGACGATCATCGGGCCCAACACCGGGCTCGGGAACTCCTCGATGATCCTGATGATCGAGTCCCAGCTGAACTACATGGCCGATTACGTACGGCAGTTGGACACTCTGGGCGGCCGCGTCGCGCTCGCCGCCCGTCCGTCCGCCGTGAACGCCTGGAACCGGCGTGTGCAGGACCGGATGAAGCGGACCGTGTGGAACACGGGTGGCTGCAACAGCTGGTACCTGGACGAGAACGGGGTCAACACCACCGTCTGGCCCGGCACCACCACCGAGTTCCGGTCCGCCACGCGGCGGGTCGACCTCGCCGAGTACGAAGTCGTGAGGCCGCCGAAGCCGGCGGAGACCACGTCGAAGCCCCGTACGGAAAAGGTCGGCGCGTGAGCAGACTGATGCATGTGACCTCCGGGCCCTACGCCCCGCCCGTCGCCGCCCGTGAACTGGCCGCCGTATCGACCGACGGCTCCCGGCTGCATGTCGAGGTGCACGGCCCGGACGGTGCTCCGGCCGTGGTGCTCGTGCACGGCTGGACCTGTTCGACGGCCTTCTGGGCCGCGCAGATACGGGAGTTGGCGCGCGATCACCGCGTCATCGCGTACGACCAGCGCGGCCACGGACGCTCACCGGCGCCCGCGGGGCCCACCGGCTACAGCGTGGGCGCGCTCGTCGACGACCTCGAAGCGGTGCTCGCCACCGCGCTCGAACCCGGTGAACAGGCCGTGCTCGTCGGGCACTCCATGGGTGGCATGACGCTGATGGCGGCGGCCGGGCGGCCCAAGGTCGCCGAGCACGCGGCCGCGGTGCTCCTGTGCAGTACGGGCACGGTGCGCCTCGCCGCCCTGTCCAAGGTGATCCCGCTGCGGGCGGGCCGGCTGCGCACCCGCCTGACCCGCGGGCTGCTGCACTCCGCCGCGCCGCTCGGGCCCGTCACTCCGCTCGCCCGCCGGATCATGCGGTACGCGACGATGGGCCCCGGCTCCTCGGCCGTGAAGACCGACGCCTGCACCCGGATCGTGCACGCCTGCCCGCGCAGGGTGCGCCAGGGGTGGGGACGCGTGCTCGCCGCTCTGGACATCGAGGCGAACGTCGCCAAGCTCACCGTTCCCACCGCGGTGATCGTGGGGACGGCCGACCGGATGACCCCGCCCGAGGCCGCGGAGGCCATCGCGGCGGCGCTGCCCGACTGTGTGGACTTCGCCCGGCTGCCGGGGATCGGCCATATGACGCCCGTGGAGGCACCTGACCTGGTCACCGCGCAGATACGCCGGCTCGTCGCCGCCCACGCCCTTGCACGCACCACCCACGCCGAAGTGAAGGAGGGGGCATGAGCAAGGTAGCCCTCGAAGGACAGGTCGCCGTCGTCACCGGAGCGGCGCGCGGCGTCGGGGAACTCCTCGCCCGCAAGCTCTCCGCGCGCGGCGCGAAGGTCGCCCTGGTCGGGCTCGAGCCCGAGCTGCTCAAGGAGGTCTGCTCGCGGCTGCACACCGAAGCGGACTACTGGCACGCCGACATCACCGACCACGAGGCGATGGCGCGCGTCGCCCAGGAGGTGAAGGAGCGCTTCGGCAAGGTGGACATCGTGGTCGCCAACGCCGGCGTGGCGGCGGGCGGTCCGCTCGTCGACGCGGACATGGCGGCGTGGCGGCGGGTGATCGAGGTCAATCTGATCGGGTCGGCCGTGACCGGGCAGGCGTTTCTGCCCGTCCTGATGGAGTCGCGCGGCTACTTCCTGCAGATCGCCTCGCTCGCGGCGATCACGCCCGCGCCGATGATGTCCGCGTACTGCGCGTCCAAGTCCGGGGTGGAGGCCTTCGCGCACAGTGTGCGGGCCGAGGTCGGCTACAAGGGCGTGAAGGTCGGTGTCGGATACCTGTCGTGGACGGACACCGACATGGTGCGCGGTGCGGACGAGGACGATGTGATGCGGGAGTTGAGGTCGCGGCTGCCGTGGCCGTCCAACAAGACGTATCCGCTGGGTCCTGCCGTGGACCGGATCGTGGCGGGGATCGAGCGGCGCTCGGCGCATGTGTACGGGCAGTGGTGGCTGCGCGGGATGCAGTCCATCCGCGGATACCTGCCGTCGGTGATCGGGACGGTGGGGGCACGCGAGATGAAGCGGTTCGAGGGCCGGCTCGGGGATGCGAAGCGGGGGCTTGTCGGGGCAGGCGGGGCCGCGGATGAGAAGGCCCGCAGTGAAGCGTGAGCCGATGTAGCGGGGGATGACCCGCGGCAAAACCCGAGGGGGGACCCCGGGGTCCGGGGGGGCCCCCCGGGGGCCGGGGGGGGGGGGGCCCGGGGGCCGGGGCCGCGGGACACCCCGGGGGGGCGCGCCGGGGGGCGGGGGTCCCCCCTCGGTGCGCAGTGTGCGGTGCGCTCAGTGTTCAGGACCGGTCAGCTGTCGTAGTCCTGGTCGAACTTGTCCTGCATGGCCTGGCCGGCTTCCTGGGCCTTCTCGCGGCCCTGCTCGGCGGCCTGCTGGCCGCGCTCCGACGCCTGGCCGAACTGCTCCTGGGCGGACTCCGAGGCCTCACTGGCCTTGTCGGAGCCTTCCTGTCCCAGACCCTTCGCGCGGTCCTGGAGCTCCTGCGCCTTGTCCTTGAACTGGTCCTGAATGCCCATGAGATTTCACTCCTGAGGTGGGTGAGGGGATTGGGCCTCGACCAGCGTTACACGCTCGGACATTCCTCGCATTTCGATCTCCGTCACGCTCTGTCAGGCCAGGCGCCCCAAGGCCTCCGGGCCCACGGCACATCACAGACGGGGCGGCAACTCGGGACGGCGCCGGTCCGGTACCGCGGAGTAGTCCGGCGGGACGGCGGCCGGGTCCTGGTCCAGGAGCTCCAGGGCGATCGCCACCGCGTCGTCCAGCTGGGCATGGCGGCCCTCCGCCCAGTCCAGGGGCGTGCGCAGCACCTCGACGTCCGGCTCCACGCCGTGGTTCTCCACGGACCAGCCGTACTCGTCGAACCAGGCCGCGTTCATCGGCACCGTGATGACCGTGCCGTCGCCCAGCTTGTGCCGCCCGGTCATGCCGACCACGCCGCCCCAGGTCCGCTGGCCGACCACCGGGCCGAGCCCGAGCAGTTTGAACGCCGCCGTGATCATGTCGCCGTCGGACGAGGTCGCCTCGTCCGCGAGCGCCACGATCGGGCCGCGTGGGGCACTGGAGGCATACGAGACCGGCTGGGCGTCGCGGGTCAGGTCCCAGCCGAGGATCGAGCGGGTGAGCTTCTCGACGACGAGCTCGCTGATGTGGCCGCCCGCGTTGCCGCGCACGTCCACGATCAGCGCGGGCCGCGAGACCTCCATGCGCAGATCGCGGTTGAACTGGGCCCAGCCCGAGCCGCCCATGTCGGGGATGTGCAGATAGCCGCACCTGCCGTGGCTCAGGTCCCGTACGACCTCACGGCGTTTGGCCACCCAGTCCTGGTAGCGCAGCGGCCGTTCGTCGACCAGCGGGACCACCGCGACCCGGCGGGCGCGGCCCTCGCCCTCGGCGGGCGTGAAGGTCAGCTCGACCGTGGTCGCGCCCGTGCCCGCGAGCAGCGGATAGGGGCCCGCGACCGGGTCGACCGGGCGGCCGTTCACATGGCTCAGTACCGCGCCTTCGCGCAGGCCCTGGCCGGCCAGCGGGGAGCGGGCCTTGGAGTCGGAGTTGTCGCCGGGCAGGATCCGCTTGATCACCCACTGCCCGTCCCGGCAGACGAGGTTCGCGCCGAGCAGCCCCTGCGCGCGCTGGTAGTGCGGTGGCCCCTCGTTGCGGCGGGCCGGGGTGACGTACGCGTGCGAGGTGCCGAGTTCGCCGAGCACCTCCCGTAGAAGATCCGCGAACTCGTCCGGGGACGCGACGCGTTCGACGAGCGGCCGGTACTGGTCGAGCACCGCCCGCCAGTCGATGCCGCACATCTTCGGCTCCCAGAACAGGTGCTTGATGATGCGGCCGGCTTCGTCATAGGCCTGGCGCCACTCGTGGGGCGGGTCGACCTCGTGCACGATACGGCGCAGATCGATCCAGACCGTCGAGTCGCTGTCGCCGGTCTCCGTGGAGGGCACGGCCCGCAGATCCCCCTGGTCGACGACCACGAGACGGGAGCCGTCGCCGCTGAGCGCGAACCAGTCGAGGTCGCCGACGAGTTCGGTCTTCTTCGCCTTGGTGATGTTGAAGTATTCGAGCGTGGGCTGCCCCGAGGTGTCGTCCGGGTTGGCGAAGGTCTCGCCGAGGGCGCCCGAGATCGGCCAGCGCAGCCAGACCAGGCCGCCGCCGCTCACGGGCGCGAGCGAGGAGTACTTCGAGGCCGCCACCGGGAACGGCGTGACGCGGTCGGGAAGGCCCTCGATCTCCACCATCACCGTGCCGTCGCCCGCGTTCCCCTCGACCGGATCGAGCCCGCCCGCGGCCGGCCGCCCGTCGGGAAGCAGCGCGAAGGGCGACGGGGTCGCCGACGACAGCGGTACGAGATACGGGCGGCAGCCGAGCGGGAAGGACAGGTCGCCGGTGTGCACGTCGTAGACCGGGTCGAAGCCGCGCCAGGACAGGAAGGCGAGGAACCGGCCGTCGCTGGTGAAGACCGGATTCTCGTCCTCGAAGCGGCCGTTGGTGACATCGATGATCGAACGGTCCTTGATCCGGGCCATCTTGATCTGCCGCAGCGTCCGCCCGATCCCGGGATGCGACCAGGTCAGCCAGGCGCCGTCCGGTGAGAAGGCGAGGTCGCGCACCGGCCCGTTGATGGACCGGATCAGCTCGGTGACCTCGCCGTTGGACTCCTCGGTCACATCGATGAGGAGGAGGCGTCCGTCGTTGGAGGCGATGGCGATCCGCTCGCCGTCCGGGTCCGAGACCAGTTCCTGCACCCGTCCCACCTCACCGGAGGCGAGGCGGCGCGGGGAGCGTTCGCCGCTGGCGCGCGGCAGATAGGAGATCTCGACGGCGTCCTCGCCGTCGGCATCGGTGACGTACGCGACCTGCCCGTTCGTGCCCAGCATCTCCGGCAGCCGCACCCGTACGCCCGGGGTGTCGACGATGGTGCGGGCCGGCCCGTCGCGGTGGGTCAGCCAGTACAGGCAGCCGCGGATGCACACCGCGCTCGCGCGTCCCGTCGTGTCCACGGAGATCCCGTCGACATGGTTCGCGGCCGGCACCTGGTACGAGCGCCGCCCCACCCGCGGCCCGCCGAGCCGCACCTCGAGCCGCCGCGGCCGGGCCTGCGCGGACAGGTCGTCCACGAGCCATACGTCACCGGCGCACTGGTAGACGACCCGCTCGCCGTCGCTCGAGGCGTGCCGGGCGTAGAACTCGTCGTGGTCGGTGTGCCGCCGCAGATCCGTGCCGTCGGGCGTGCAGGAGTAGAGGTTGCCGACACCCTCGTGGTCGGAAAGGAACGCGATCCGGTCGCGGACGAACATCGGCGAGGCGATATGCCCGCCCAGGTCTTCGAGCAGCCGCTTGCCGTGCAGCCAGAGCCGGCCCGTGGCGCCGCCCCGGTAGCGCTTCCAGGCGGCCGGTTCGTGCGGCGGTTTCCCGGTGAGCAGCAGCGTCTGCTGCTGGTCGTCCATGACGCTGACCGCGATGTCGTTGACCGGACCCCAGGGCATCTTGCCGCCGGGGGAGCCGTCGGTGGGCACGGTGTAGGCCCAGGAGAAATACGAGAAGGGCTGGCCGTGGCTGGCCACCGCCAGGATGTCCCCGTCAGGCGACCAGCCGCACACCCGGGTGTCGGTGTTCCCCCAGTACGTGAGGCGCTGCGCGGGCCCGCCCGCGACCGGCACCACATGGATCTCGGGGTCGAGGCTGCGCCAGGTCGTGTACGCGATCCGCGTACCGTCCGGCGAGAAGCGCGGGTGGCTGACCCGGGTGCGGTCCACGGTCAGGCGCCAGGCCCGCTCGGGGACCGCACCCTCGGGCGTGATGGGGCTCAGCCAGAGATCGTCCTCGGCGGCGAAGCACAGGAGACTGCCGTGGAGGTGCGGGAAACGGAGATACGCAGCAGAGTCGCTCACCTACTCATGCTTTTCCGCTGAACGGGGCCCGGCAACTCGGAGTCAGTGCCCGACGGGAGTGGGCGTCGTCTGCGTCCTGCTCAGAAACCGCGTCAGGCGCGCGCTGTCGAACTGGAGCACCGCGACCCCCTGCGCCGTGTGGAACTCCACCACCGTCGCGACCCGGCCGCACGGCCAGACCCGGGCGGTCCCGCTGCCCGCGGGGGCGGTCATGCCCTGTTCCAGGACCTCGCGGGGCAGCGACCAGCCGGGAGCGTCCTCGTTCAGGACCACGATCCGGACCTCGCTCTCGGGCGAGTAGCGCAGCGCGACCCGCACCGCGCGGTGGGTGTCACCGCTGTCCGCGTCCGTGACGAGATGGGCCCGGGTGCAGACCTCCACCGTCGCCGGGGTGCGCTGCTCCTGGTCCATCGAGACCGCTCCTCACACTCGTCCATCCCGTACGTCACGCCTGCCCACGCACGTGCGAGACATGGCCCACTGAGACGAGGCACACGGCCCGACGGACGCGACCCCAAAGCAATTATTGCTTTATGCCCTTTTATGTCGCATATAACCCTTGCTGTCTGCGGGCGTTACCTGTGGCCGGGCCGCTCTTGCAAGGCATTCGCAAGAAGCCACTATCATCGAACGGTTCACCACCCGCAGAGGGAGCGCCCGCCATGCATGTCCCCGACGGATTCATCAACGCACCCGTATCGGCCGCCGCCGCGGTCGTCGCCGCCGGAGCGGTGGCCGTGTCCCTGCGGGGTGCGCGCCGGGAACTCGACGAGCGGACCGCGCCGCTCGCGGGCCTGGTCGCGGCCTTCATCTTCGCCGTGCAGATGCTGAACTTCCCCGTCGCCGCCGGCACCAGCGGGCATCTCCTGGGCGGGGCGCTCGCGGCGATCCTCGTCGGACCGTTCACGGGTGTGCTGTGCATAGCCGTGGTCCTGCTCCTGCAAGGTGTGCTCTTCGCGGACGGCGGTCTGACAGCGCTCGGCGTGAACATCACGGTCATGGGTGTGGTCACCGCCGTCGTCGCCTACGCGCTCTTCCGCGGGCTGCTGAAGGTGCTCCCGAAGAAGCGCCGCTCCGTCACCGTCGCCTCCTTCGTCGCCGCGCTGGTCTCGGTGCCGGCCGCGGCCGCCGCGTTCGTCCTCGTCTACGCGGTCGGCGGGACCACCGATGTGCCGCTCGGCACCGTCTTCACGGCCATGGTCGGCGTGCACACGCTGATCGGCATCGGTGAGGCCGCGATCACCGCCGCGACCGTCGGCGCCGTGATCGCGGTGCGGCCCGACCTGGTGCACGGTGCGCGCGGACTGACCGCCCCGCTCAAGCTGCGCGTCGGCGGCGAACTGGTCGACGCCGAGCCCACCGTCGTCCAAGGCCCCGTCCGCTCCCCGCGCAAGGTGTGGATCGGCGGCCTCGTCGCCTCCCTGATCCTCGCGGGTTTCGTCTCCTTCTACGCCTCCGCCGACCCCGACGGCCTGGAGAAGGTCGCCGCCGACAAGGGCTTCGACAAGGGCGCGGAGGGCCGCGAGCACGCGAGCGCCGACTCGCCGCTCGCCGACTACGGCGTCAAGGACGTGGACGACGCACGGCTTTCGGGCGGCCTCGCGGGCGTGATCGGTGTCGGTGCCACGGCGCTCGTGGGCACGGGCGTCTTCGTGGTCGTCCGCAAGCGGCGCACCTCGGGGGCCGGGGCCTCGGCGTCCCGTACGCCGGAACAGGTCTGACGTGGGCGCGGGCCACGCGCACAAGCTCTACCGGCACGGGCACTCGCCCGTGCACGCGCTGCCGCCGCACTGCAAGCTCGCCGCCGTCTTCGCCTTCGTCGTGGTGGTCGTCTCGACCCCGCGCGAAGCCGTCTGGGCCTTCGGGCTGTACGCGGCCCTGATCGGCGTCGTCGCGTACGCGGCCCGTATCCCGGCCGGCTTCCTGCTGAAGCGGCTGCTCATCGAGGTGCCGTTCGTGGCCTTCGCGGTGCTGCTGCCGTTCGTCGCGCAGGGCGAGCGGGTCGAGGTCGCCGGTCTCTCGCTGAGCGTCAGCGGCCTGTGGGGCGCCTGGAACGTGCTCGCCAAGGGAACGCTCGGCGTCGCCGCCTCCGTGATCCTCGCCTCCACCACCGAACTGCGCGAACTCCTGCTCGGCCTGCAGCGGTTGAAGCTCCCGCCGCTGCTCGTGCAGATCATGTCCTTCATGATCCGGTACGGCGATGTCATCACCGACGAGCTGCGCCGGATGCGGATCGCCCGCGAATCCCGGGGCTTCGAGGCGCGCGGGGTGCGCCACTGGGGCGTGCTCGCCAAGACCGCGGGCGCCCTCTTCATCCGCTCGTACGAGAGAGGCGAGCGGGTTCATCTGGCCATGGTCAGCCGGGGATACGCGGGGTCGATGCCCGTGATCGACGAGGTGACCGCCTCGCGCGCCCAGTGGTCGTACGCGCTCACACTGCCCGTCTGTGCCCTGCTCGTCTGTCTGTTGGGATGGTTCCTGTGACGGCTTCCGTGAACGTGTCCGAGACGCCCTCGCTCGATGTGCGCGGCCTGGCGTACGCGTACCCGGACGGCCATCAGGCCCTGTTCGGCGTGGACTTCGGCATCGGGCGCGGGGAGCGGGTCGCGCTGCTCGGACCGAACGGTGCGGGCAAGACGACCCTCGTGCTGCATCTCAACGGGATCCTCGGCGGGGGAGCGGGCGCGGTCCAGGTGGCCGGGGTGCCGGTGGTGAAGGCGAACTTCGCCGAGGTACGGCGCCGGGTCGGGATCGTGTTCCAGGACCCGGACGACCAGCTGTTCATGCCGACGGTCCGCGAGGACGTCGCCTTCGGCCCGGCCGCGGCGGGGCTGCGCGGCGCCGAGCTCGAGGCCTGCGTCCACAAGGCCCTGTCCCTGGTGGGGATGGAGAGCTTCGCGGACCGGCCGCCGCACCATCTGTCGTTCGGTCAGCGGCGCCGTGTCGCCGTCGCGACCGTGCTCGCGATGGAGCCCGAGATCCTCGTCCTCGACGAGCCGTCCTCCAACCTGGACCCCGCATCGCGGCGTGAACTGGCCGACATCCTGCGCTCGTTGGACGTCACGGTCCTCATGGTCACCCACGACCTCCCGTACGCACTCGAACTCTGCCCGCGCGCCCTGATCCTCAGCGAGGGCGTCATCGCGGCGGACGGTCCGACCGGGGAGCTGCTCGCCGACGAGGAGCTGATGCGGGCGAACCGTCTGGAGCTGCCCTTCGGGTTCGACCCGCGGTCGGTGCGGGCCGGGGCCTGAGCGCCGCTGCCGGTCCCGTACGGGCCGGGCCTGAGCGCCGCTGCCGGTCCTGTGCGGGCCGGGGCCCGAGCACCTGTCCTGATCCCGTCGGCCCCCGGAATCGTGCGGGACCGGTGCACGTTGCACCATGGTGACCGGCCGGTCCAGGAAGGTCCGGGCGGTACGGAATGGAGCCAGTCACGTGAACGGGGTCGAGGCCGAGGTCCAGGGCACGGTCGAACCGGGCTGGGAGGGCGTCAGGGACGCCTTCGTACGCAACTTCGCCGAGCGCGGTGAGCACGGCGCCTCCGTCGCCGTGTACCGGGACGGGCGGCCCGTGGTCGACCTGTGGGGCGGCACGCGCGACGTCGACGGCACCGAGCCGTGGCAGCGGGACAGCGTGCACCTGATCCGCTCGGCGACCAAGGGCGTGGCCGCGGCCGTCCCGCTGCTGCTCCACCAGCGCGGCCAGCTGGACCTGGACGCCCCGGTCGGCGCGTACTGGCCCGAGTACAAGGCGGCCGGCAAGGACCGCACCCGCGTACGGCAGCTGCTCGCGCACCGGGCGGGCGTGCCGGTGCTCGATGTGCCCGTCCCGTTCGAGGACCCGGAGGCCGGACCACGCGCGGTCGCGGCGCAGACGCCGGTCTGGGAACCGGGCACGGACCACGGCTACCACCCGCATACGTACGGCTGGTTGATCGGCGAGCTGGTGCGGCGGGTCACCGGGCGCAGCCTGGGCCGGTGGCTGGCCGAGCAGGTCACCGGGCCGCGCGGCATCGACCTGTGGATCGGACTGCCCGACGCCGAGCAGCACCGCGCGGGCACCGTCACGCGCGTCGAGCCGCCGGCCGTCGGGAACGGGCTGCGGCTGCGCCCCAAGCGCGCCGTCGCCGAGGCGTACGCGGACCCCGGCTCCCTGACCCGCCGGGCCTTCGCGTCCCTGGCGCCCACCGACGAGAACGCCCCGGCCTACCGCGCCGCCGAACTCCCGGCGACGAACGGCATGGCGGGCGCCCGCGCGCTGGCCACGTTCTACGCCTCGCTGATCGGCCCCGTCGACGGGCACCGGCCGCTGTTCGTGCCGGCCACGGTGGCGCTCGCGCGTACCGAGGAGTCGGCGGGACCCGACCGCACGCTGGTCGTCAACACCCGCTTCGGACCCGGGTACATGCTGCACGGGTCCGCGTCCCCGCTGCTCGGCCCGTCCTCCTTCGGCCACCCCGGCCGGGGCGGACCGCTCGGTTTCGCGGACCCGGACTCGGGGATCGCCTTCGGGTACACGACGAACGGTCTGCACAAGGGCGTCACGGCGGATCCCCGGGCCCAGGCGCTGGTGCGGGCGGTCCGGGCGGCCCAGGCGACGACCGGGTAGCGAAACCGACTCGCGTGGCCGGTACACCGACCGCTAGCGTGCGCCCATGAGTGCATCGCAGCCCGCCGCGCATCCCCGTTTCGCCGAGGCCCTCACCGCACTGGGCCTCACCGACGTACTGGCCCAGGTCCGCAGCTTCCCGGACGCCACGCGTACCGCCGCCCAGGCCGCCGAGGCCATCGGCTGCGAGCTCAGCGAGATCGTGAAGTCGCTGATCTTCGCCGCGGACAGTGTGCCGGTCCTGGTCCTGATGGACGGGGCGTCGCGGGTCGACATGGAGCTCGTACGACGGGAGTTGGGCGCCGAGAAGGTCACCCGGCCGAACGCCGACGTCGTGCGCGAGACCACCGGATACGCGATCGGTGGAGTGCCGCCCTTCGGCCACCGCACGAAGACCCGCGTCCTCGCCGACCGCGGACTGCTCGACCACGCGGTGGTCTGGGCGGCGGCGGGCACCCCGCACACGGTGTTCCCCATGGACCCCAAGTCCCTGATCTCGTATGCCGGCGGCTCCCTGGTGGACGTGCGCGAAAACCCCGCCTCGTGACGCCGGTGGTCGCGGCGGCCGTCGTCCTGGCGGCCGTCACGCACGCCTCCTGGAACGCGATAGCGCACCACATCAAGGACCAACTCCTCGCGTTCACCCTCCTGTCGGGCGGCGGAGCGCTCATCGGCGGTGTGCTCGCGTGCTTCGCGCCGCTGCCCGCGGCCGGGGCCTGGTGGGCGCTCATCACCTCGGCGCTGCTGCACATCGCGTACCAGGCCCTGCTCATGCGGTCGTTCACGCTGGGCGACTTCGGGCAGATGTACCCGATCGCGCGCGGCAGCGCACCGCTCGTGGTGACGGTGGTCGCGGCGCTCTTCCTCGACGAACGCATCGGCGGGCTGCAGCTCGCGGGCGTCGCGGTGGCCTGCGCGGGCCTGGTGGGCCTCGCCCTGTGGGGCATCCGCGGCAGCCGCCCGCACTGGCCCGCGCTGCTCGCCGCGGTCGCCACGGGCCTGTCGATCGCCGCCTACACGGTGGTCGACGGCGTGGGCGTGCGCGCGTCCGGCACACCGCTCGGCTATATCGCGTGGCTGATGATCCTCGAAGGCCTCGCGATCCCGGCGTACGCGCTGATCCGCCACGGCCGCCAACTCCCGTCCCTGCTCAGGCCGTACGCGGTCCGTGGCCTGTTCGGCGCGGGCCTGTCCGTGCTCGCGTACGGCCTCGTCCTGTGGGCCCAGACCCGCGCGCCGCTCGCGCCCATCGCGGCGCTGCGCGAGTCGTCGATCATCGTGGGGGCGGCGATCGGGGCGGTGTTCTTCAAGGAACGGTTCGGACTGCCCCGGATCGCCGCCGCCGGCGTGATGGTGGTGGGGATCGGGCTGATGCTGGGCGCCGCGTAGGAGTTCCTCCGCCTACGGCTTGAAGTACTCCGACATCACATCGCCGACCCACTCCGGCTGCGAGACGTTCTCGGGCAGGAACTCCCGCATCACCGGCTTCACATCGATGACCGGCGTGCCCGTGACGGCGTCCAGGCCGACGACCGTCAGCTCGCGGCCGCGGACCGACTCGATGGCGCAGGAGGTCACGCCGATGCGGTTCGGCCGGCGCGGGGCGCGGCCCGCGAAGACACCGAGGAGCGGCAGGTCGGTGCGGCCCCGGTAGAGCTGGGGCTCGCGGTAGTCCTCGCGCTCGGGGAGCTGGTCGAAGACGAAGAGGACCTCCACATGGGAGAAGCCCTCGAGTCCCTGCAGACAGGCGTCGCCGAAGCGCTCGTCGAAGATGATCGTGGAGCGGACGGCGCCCCAGTGGTCGGAGTTCTGGACGTCCGTACGCTCGTTGCGGACCGTGCCTACCGGTGTGAGCTCGAAGGTCGTCATGACCCGAGGCTAGGCGCCCGTCCCGTCGGACGGGCGCGCTGGCCGCTATCCGTCCCGTCGGACGGGCGCCCTGGCCACTATCCGCCCCGTCGGACGGGCGGCCTTGGCAGCCGCTATCCGCCCACGGCCCGCAGCACCGCGGCCACCAGCGGCCCCGAGGACTTGCCGCCGCGGCCGCCTTCCTGCATCACCGCGGCCGCCGCAGTGTCACCGCGCCAGCCGGTGAACCAGCCGTTGGGCTTCTTCTGGCCGTCGACCTCCGCCGAGCCGGTCTTGCCGCCGATGTCCCCGCCGAGCGAGGCCATCGCCTCGGCCGCGGAGCCGTTCGTGGCGGTGTACGCGAGGAGTTCGCGCAGCTGCGCCGCGACCTTCGGGTCGAGCGTGCGCGAGGCCGTGGCCAGCTGCCGGCCGTCGGCCTCGGGCGAGACGAGGTAAGGCTGCCTGAAGACACCGGTCTTGGCGGTGGCGATGACCGAGGCGACATTCAGCGGGTTCATCCGGACCCCGCCCTGCCCGATCAGCGAGGCCGCCTTCTGCGCGGCCTGCTGCACCGGCACCGCACCGTCGAAACTCGGCACACCGATCTGCCAGTTGCCGCGCCCGAGGCCGAAGACCTCCTGCGTCTGCTTCGTCAGATCGCCGTCACCGAGCTTGTCGGCCTGCGAGATGAAGGCCGTGTTGCAGGACGCGGCGAAGCTGGAGCGGAAGGTGCCGCCCTTGATCTCGAACTCCTCGACGTTCTGGAACTTCCAGCCGCCGGACGTGAAGTACTTGGGGCACGGATGCGGCTTGTCGATCCCCGCGAGGCCCTTCTCGAGGAGCATCGAGGCCGTCACGATCTTCATCGTGGAGCCGGGCGCGAGCGAGCCCTGCAGAGCCACGTTCATGCCCGACGGGTTGGAGTTCGCGGCCGCCAGGATCTCGCCCGTGCTCGGCTTGAGCACCACGATCGCGGCCCGGCTGCGCGAGGCGACCTCACGCTCGGCGGCGGCCTGCGCGGCCGGGCTGATGGTGGTCTTGACCGTGCCCGGCGTGCCCTTCGAGAGCGTGAGGAGCGTCTTGTCTGGCAGCGCCTTGCCGTCGTCGCTCCCGCCCTTGGTGTCCTTGGTGTCCTTGGTGTCCTTGGGACCCGTGCCGGGCTCGGCGCGCACGATCTGCAGCTCGATCCCCGCGCTGCCGCCCGCCTTGTCACCGAACTTCTCGCGCAGCCCGTCGAGCACGCTGCCGAGCGAGGGGTACTTCTCCGCGGTGATCTCCCCGCCGTTGCGGTCCACCGCCTTGATCGGGGGTGTGCCCGCCTCGCCCGCGCGCAGGATGTCGCCCGGCTTGAGCCCCGGGTGCACCACGGACGGCTGCCAGTCGACGACCGGCTTGCCCGCCGTCGTCCGCACCACGGTCAGTTCGGAGTCATACGCGTAGGGCTTGGACTTTCCCTCGTACGAGACCGTGGCCGCCACCTTGAACGGCACCTTGGGGCCCGCCTTCTTGCCCGGCGTGAACGTCACCCCGGTCAGATGGGCGTCCTTCGCGTACGAGGCGAGCGCGGCCTTCGCCGCCGCCGCGTCGTCGGTGAGCCGGGCGGCGCCCGCGGCGTCACCCTTCGCCCACGCGGCGAGGAACTGCTCGGTGGTCTGCTCGACCTCCGCCGCCGACAGCGGCTTGGCCTGCAGCTCCTTGGCCGTGAGCGGCTCGTCGCCGGAGCCGTCGGAACCGCCGCCGACGAGGGCGTAGGCGGTGATACCCACACCTGCGACCACGGCACCGGCCGTGACCGCGATCAGCGCGACCTTGGTCTCCTTGGCCATGCCGTTCTCGTTGCGCATGGCCTTCGTGCCCGCGCGCCCTCGCTTGCCCACCGGTTCCTCCGCCTTGCCCTGCGGTGCCTAGCTGTTCGGGCACCCTATAGGGCTTCTGTGACTGTGGTTGTCCGGGTTGATGGGCGGGGGGCGGGGGGGGCCGGGCCCCGCCCCTCCCCGGCGAGCGGGTCAGGCGCCCCCGCGCCGCACTGTGGCGACGATCGGGCCGGCCGACTCGCCGCCGCGGCCACCCTCGACGACGACTGCCGCGACGGCGATATCCCCGCGGAACCCGGCGAACCAGCTGTTGGGCTTGGTCTGACCGGCGACCTCCGCCGATCCGGTCTTGGCGCCGACGTCGCCCCCGAGCCCGCCGACGGCGGTCGCCGCGGGACCCGACCGTGCCGTCGTGCGCATCATCTGGGCCAGCTGGGGCGCCGTGCCCGGCGAGATGCCGCTCGCACCGGCCCGCTGCACTCCGTACGAGGAGTCGACGATGACCGGCTGGCGGAAGGCGCCGCCGCCCTGCACGGTGGCGACGATGGACGCCATGTTCAGCGGGCTCATCTGAACCACGCCCTGACCGATCGCGTTCGCACCCCGGTCGGAGGTGTCGGCCGGCGGCACCGAGCCGTCGTACGACGGAATGCCGGTCTGCCACTCGGCGCCGATGCCGAACTTCGCCGCCTCCTGGGTGAGCGAGTTGTCGTTCAGGCTGTCGTGCGCGATCCCCTTGATGAAGCCGGTGTTGCACGAGCGCGAGAAGTTCTCGGCGAGCGTGGCGTTCTCGTTCGGCGCGAGACCAGGCAGATTCCCGAAGGTCTGGCTGCGATACGGGATCGTATTCGGGCAGGGAATCCTGGTGCCCGGCCCCGCGACACCGTTGTCGATGAAGGTCGCAGCCGTCACGATCTTCATCGTCGAACCGGGCGCCAACCGTCCCAGGAAAGCGGTGTTGTTGCCGGGTTCCTGATTGGCCACCCCGAGCACCTGCCCGGTGCTCGGCTGGATCGCCACCACCGACGACTTGGCCTTGCTCCGCACGGCCTGCTCGGCCGCGGCCTGCACCTTCGCGCTGAGCGTTGTTTTGATCTTTCCCGGCTCGCCCTTCTGCAGCGTCACCAAGGTCGTGTTGTACGCGGTCGCGTCGGCGCGCTCGATCCACAGCTCGATGCCGGGCTTGCCGCCGGCCTTGTCCTCGTAGCGCTCCCGCAGCTGGTCGAGCACCGGGCCGAGGGACGGGTACTTGTCGCGGTCGAGCACCTTGCCGTCGCGGTCGACCGCCTCGATCTGCGGGGTGTCCGCCTCACCCACCTCGAAGGTGTCGTCCTTCTTCAACAGGGGATGGACGACGGAGGGCTGCCAGTCGACCAGCGCCCTGCCGGTGGTTTCCCCGCGTACGACGGTCAATTTGCTCTTGTACGCAAGGGGCTTGGACTCCCCCTCGTGCGCCACCGTGGCCGAGACGGAGAAGGGCACGCCGGCACCGCTCGCCTTGCCCCGCTCGATCTTCACCTTGGTGATGTCCGCGGCCGCGAACGAGTGCAGCGCCTTGCCGGCCGCCACGGGGTTGTTGGTGAACTCGGCCGCCGCATCGGCTTCCCCGTTCTGCCAGCTCTTGAAGAAGCCCTCGACGGTCTTCTCCACTTCGGCGCCGGTCACCGGGCCCGCCGTGGGAGCGGAATCCGCGCTCGTGGACCCCCCGGTCACCCCGTTGTACAAATTGAAGGCCCCATACCCGGCAATTCCCACCATCACGGTGAAGACCCCGCCGACCAGGCCCGTCTTGACTCCATTGCGCATGGCTGCGCTCCCCTCCCCAGGAGTCCTGAACCCGTTCCCCCGTATGGCGTGTTGAACGTGTTCAGGAAGTTATGGAGAGCAGCTTAAGCGCTTGCTGTGACGGTGCGGGGCGACAACAGGTCTCGAATCGCTATACCCAGGTGTCGAACCACATCCGCGCCCGCCAGGAATCCACCGGAATGGTGTAGATCGGTGTAGATCGGCGGCCCGGCCTTCGGGCGTAGACGCTTCTCCTTGATCGGAGAACGAGGAAGCCCCGGCGGATGCGCGGGGGCTGAGGCGCTGAGCAGTGCGTTGGTGTCTCTGCAAGGTTTCTTCAAGGTCTGATCTGCAGGGTGTCGTCCGCACTCCATCCCGCTGCGTGCGCTGGGCGGCGAACGGTGGATCGACACGAAGCAGACTGAGGGGTACGCAGATGAGCCTTCGTACGACAGCTCGTGGCGCCACAGTGACGATTGCCTTCTTGGCCGCTGCCGCGCTCGCGGTGAGTGCGTCCCCGGCTTCCGCGAAGATTTCTGATGGTTACGTCCGGGGGTATGACGCGTTCCGCGGAGACTGGAGTGATGAAGGAGTTCTCTCCACCACTGAGAATTCTGTCTCCAATGCTGTCTGCCTGTGGCAAACAATCCTCTGGGTGGAAGGTGTCAAGGAGACTGACGGAACCGCTTTCGACCGCGGCGACATCGATGGCCACTTCGGAGCCAATACGAAACGGGCCACACAGCATCTGCAGGCACAGCCAGGTTGGGATCTGGCCGACTCCTGGGGCGAGGCCGACGGCAGAGTTGGCCCGAACACATTCGGCGAGGCCGACGATTACCTGGTGAAGAGCGGCGGGTTTGAAGACCGCGACAGGACGCTGTTCCTGACCTACAACAGCGGGCGGGCCACATTTGACCTGTACCGCAATGCCAGCGGCATCTACTGGTTCAAGATCGACGACAGCTACCCGTGGCAAGCAGCCACTTATGCGTCCGGCACCACTACCTGCGACTGACGAAGAGAAGGCGGGCGGCACGGCGCCCGCCTTCTCCCCTCCCAGCTTCCCCCCGGTGTCGGACCACAACCCCCCCCCCCCCGAATCCACCCG
>NZ_JAEIMH010000019.1:105196-111360 GCF_016464295.1 Streptomyces sp. N35
TGGGCCCCGCCCCCCCTTCCGGGGGCCGGAGGAAGGAAGGGCGGCCCCCCGGGCGCCCCCCTTCTCAACTCCCAGCTACACCCAGGTGTCGAACCACATCCGCGCCCGCCAGGAATCCACCGGAATCGTGTGACCGGTGTAGATGGGCCAGAAGTAAATGAAGTTCCAGACGATGAGCAGGACGAGCACGCCCGCACCCACCACGCCCACCACCCTGCGCCGCTCGTTCGACCCCGGGGGCCCGATCAGCGAGCCGATCATCATCGACAGGGCCAGGCACAGATACGGGATGAAGACGACCGCGTAGAAGAGGAAGATCGTCCGCTCCTGGTACCGCAGCCACGGCGCGAAGCCCGCGAGGAACGCGCAGGCGATCGCGCCCGCCCGCCAGTCGCGGCGGAAGAACCAGCGCCACAGCACGTACAGGATCGCGAAGCACGCCGCCCACCACAGGAGCGGGGTGCCCAGGGCCAGGACCTCGCTGGCGCACTTCTCGCGGACGTCCGCGGGGCAGTCGGCGGAGCCCGGCGCCGGGGACTCGTAGTAGTACGAGACCGGGCGGCCGAGGACCAGCCAGCTCCAGGGGTTCGACTCGTAGTCGTGGGGCGAGACCAGGCCCACGTGGAAGTCCCAGACCTGGTGCGAGTAGTGCCACAGGCTGCGCCACCAGTCCGGGAAGATGCTCCCGAACCCGCTGGAGGGGTGCTCGGCGCCCCACTCGCGCAGATAGCCGCGGTCGCCCTTGTCGGTGTGCAGCAGCCAGCCGGTCCAGGTCGCGAGGTAGGTCACGAAGAAGACCGGGACGGTCGAGACGAACGCGGGCAGCACATCCCGCTTGAGCACCGAGACATACGGCCGCCGGGCCCCCGCGGTCCGGCGCGCGCCCACGTCCCACAGGACCGTCATCAGGCCGAACGCGGCGAGGAAGACACCGCCGTTCCACTTGGTCGCGAAGGCCAGGCCCAGGAAGACGCCGGCCGCGAGCCGCCAGGGCCGCCAGCCGAGGCGGAGCGTTTCCGCGATCTTCGCGTCGGGCCGTACGACACCGTCCTCTCCCGTCGGAAGGGCCGCCGCCAGCCTGGCCCGTGCCTTGTCGCGGTCGATCACGAGCGCGCCGAACGCCGCGAGGACGAAGAACATCAGCGGCAGGTCGAGCAGCGCGGTCCGGCTCATCACCAGATGCAGCCCGTCCACCGCGAGCAGCAGACCGGCCAGACAGCCGAGGAACGTCGAGCGGAACATCCGCCGCCCGATCCGGCAGACCATCAGGACCGAGAGCGTGCCGAGCAGCGCCACCATGAAGCGCCAGCCGAAGGGCGTCAGACCGAAGATCCACTCACCGGCCGCGATGACCCACTTGCCCATCGGCGGATGCACGACGTACGACGGGTCATGGCCGACCGGCACCTTCGAGCCGAGCTCGATGACCGTGTTGTTGTAGTCCTTGGGCCAGTTGACCTCGTAACCCCGCTTGAGCAGGGCCCAGGCGTCCTTCGCGTAATACGTCTCGTCGAATATCACCGCATTGGGCCGCCCCAGATGCCAGAAGCGCAGCAGGCCCGCGAACAGCGTGACGAGCAGCGGTCCGCCCCAGCCGAGCGCCCGGGTGAGCCCGGGGCGGGATGCGGGGCGCACCTTGAGCACCGACCACAGGCGCGGGCCCGGTTCGGCGTACGGCGGGTCCAGGCGCTGCCCCACGTCCAGGCCCGGCCGCGCGGTGTACCCGAATCTGCGCAGCCGGGCGCTCCAGCTCTGCGGCTGCTGCGGATCGGGGGCCGGCCGGGCGGTGGAGTCCCTCGTCGGCTGAGGGGACGGAGCAGAGGTCACCGCGCCATCGTAGGGAACGCGGCTGTGCGCTTCCCAGGTGCGGCCCGCCGGAGGAAGCGGATGGGGGTGGTCCGGGCGCCGGATCGCCCGTACGTCCGGCAGCCCTGTGCTGCGAGGATGGGGGAGTGACAGGAAAGCAAGGAACCCTCGTCCTGGCCGGCACGCCCATCGGGGACACCGCCGACGCACCGCCCCGGCTCGCCGCCGAGCTGGAGACGGCCGACATCGTCGCCGCCGAGGACACCCGCCGGCTTCGCCGGCTCACCCAGGCGCTCGGGGTGCAGACCACCGGGCGGGTCGTGTCGTACTTCGAGGGCAATGAGACCGCCCGTACGCCCGAGCTGGTCGAGGCGCTGGTCGACGGCGCCCGGGTGCTCCTGGTGACGGACGCGGGCATGCCGTCCGTGTCCGATCCCGGCTACCGCCTGGTCGCGGCCGCCGTCGAGAAGGACATCAAGGTCACCGCGGTGCCCGGTCCGTCCGCGGTGCTCACCGCGCTCGCGCTCTCCGGGCTTCCCGTCGACCGCTTCTGCTTCGAGGGTTTTCTGCCGCGCAAGGCGGGCGAGCGGATGTCGCGGCTTCGCGAAGTGGCCGGCGAGCGGCGCACGTTGGTCTACTTCGAGGCCCCGCACCGCCTCGACGACACCCTCGCCGCGATGGCCGAGGCCTTCGGCGCCGAGCGCCGCGCGGCCGTGTGCCGCGAGCTGACCAAGACGTACGAGGAGGTCAAGCGCGGAGGTCTCGGCGAGCTGGCGGAATGGGCCGCCGAAGGCGTGCGCGGAGAGATCACCGTCGTCGTCGAGGGCGCCCCCGAGACCGTCGCCGAGCTGGACGCGGACGAGCTGGTGCGCAGGGTGCAGGTGCGCGAGGAGGCGGGGGAGCGGCGCAAGGAGGCCATCGCGGCGGTCGCGGCCGAAGCGGGGCTGCCCAAACGGGAGGTCTTCGATGCCGTCGTAGCGGCAAAGAATGCGGCGGGCCGGTCGCCAAAGGACGGCAAAGGACTATCGTGAAAAGCAAAGGCTAAGCCGGGCATCGGACTCTTTCCACATGAGGCGCCCAAGAACGCTCCAATAGTCGACAGGCCTGATGCGTTCCGGCCGGACGAGGCGTCCACTGGGTGAAGGAACCCGAATGGTTTCTTCGCACGTGGATGACCCCGGACGTACTTGTCCGAGGGACAAGAGGAGCTGGCATGAGTGAGATCACCGGCCGCGCCGCCGACGTCGACGCCGCAGCAGCACGTACCACCGCCGCAGTGACGAGCCCTGTCGACCCGACCAGTCTGCCGACCCATCCGATCACCACCGTTCATGAGTCGTACGCATTCGCCTGTATGCGCTGCGGACACGGCTGGGAGCAGTCGTACGACATCGAGCATTTCGTCGACGGCAAGGGCAATGAATTCGTGCTCTACAAGGCCGGCGGTCAGCGGGTCCCCTCACCGCTGTCCCGGCCCACCTGCCTCAACTGCGGCGGGCACGTCGTCCGCATCATGCAGGCCGGACAGGTCTCCTCCATTCTCGACCTGCTCGGTCACAAGGACCGCAAGCCCCGTGCGAAGAAGCACGAGACCGCTGAGGGCGGGGACGTCGCGGCCGCGGGCCCGGTGCCGGAACACCACTGGCATCTGTCCGATCTCCTCCACCCGTTCAAGAACCGGCAGCAGTAACAGACCGCTCGGGGGCGCGGGCGCGCTTCGTAAGATCGGGGCATGAGCCCCAAGGACGCACCCCCGCCCCTGCCCGAGCCCCTGCGCATCCCGGTCGCCGACTCGCATACGCACCTCGACATGCAGGACGGCACGGTCGAGGAGGGGCTCGCGAAGGCCGCGTCCGTGGGCGTGACGACCGTGGTGCAGGTCGGCTGCGACCTCAAGGGCTCGCGGTGGGCGGCCGATACGGCGGCGGCGCACGACAGCGTCCACGCGACCGTCGCGCTGCACCCCAACGAAGCGCCGCGGATCGTGCACGGAGACCCCGACGGCTGGTCGCGGCAGGGCGCCCGCGAGCCGCTCGGCGACGCGGGCCTCGACGAGGCGCTCGCCGAGATCGACCGGCTCGCCGCGCTGCCGCAGGTCAAGGGCGTCGGCGAAACCGGGCTCGACTACTTCCGCACAGGGCCCGAGGGGAAGGCCGCGCAGGAGAAGTCCTTCCGGGCGCACATCGAGATCGCCAAGCGGCACGGCAAGGCGCTGGTGATCCACGATCGCGAGGCGCACGCGGATGTGCTGCGGATCCTCAAGGAGGAAGGCGCACCCGAGCGGACCGTCTTCCACTGCTACTCCGGCGACGCGGAGATGGCTCAAGTCTGCGCGCGCAGCGGCTACTTCATGTCGTTCGCCGGCAACGTGACCTTCAAGAACGCGCAGCATCTGCGGGACGCCCTGGTGGCGGCCCCGCTCGAACTCGTCCTCGTGGAGACCGACGCGCCCTTCCTGACCCCCGCGCCTTACCGCGGACGGCCTAACGCTCCTTATCTCATTCCGGTCACGTTGCGGGCGATGGCGCTTGTGGCGGATGTGAGCGAGGACGCGCTGGCAGAGGCCGTGTCGGCGAATACGGCCCGGGCTTTTGATTACTGACCGATAACGCACAGCCGCCTCAGCACTGGGCAGCGCCGCGACACTGCGTAGTCGCGCTGCTTGGGAGAGTGACGGATGCTCCGCTAGGTTCGCTCCGCTTGATCCGGACCCCTTGCTTGATCCGGAGCCCTTGATCGGGACCCCTGGAGCCTGGAGCGACGTCGTGAGCCATGGGACTTCGTACGACCCCTATGGGGTGAGCGAGCAGTACGGGGAGGAGCGGTACGGGCAGCAGCCGTACGGGGAGGAGCGGTACGGGCAGGAGGCGTACGGGCAGGAGCCGTACGGCGCTCAGGCCCGATACGACACCTACCGGCCCGCCTATGAGGCGCGAGCCGAGCTGAGGCAGGACAAGGCGCGGCCCGTCGTGCCGCCCCCGTCCGGGCCGCAGCCCGCGCCTGCCGAGCGTTTCGAGCCGGTCGCTCCCGTGGAGCCCTTCGAGCCGGTCGCTCCCATGGAGCCCGGCCCTGTCGCTGCTGCCGGGCCCCGGCCCGGCGGACGGGCCGAGGCGCGCCGGGCCGCGCGGCGCAAGAAGACCTCCGAGCGGCCCGAGAGCCTGCGCCGCCTGGTGCCGCAGGCCCTGGTCGTGGCGTTCCTCGCGGGCGGCACCTCGGCCTTCGTCGCCGAGGACAAGGCGGTGAAGCTCTCCGTCGACGGCAAGGAGCGCACGCTGCACACCTTCGCCGACGATGTCTCCGAACTCGTCGCCGACGAGGGCCTCGAGGTCGGCGCGCACGACGTCGTCGCACCCGCCCCCGGCACCGAACTGGCCAGCGGCGACGAGATCGTGGTCCGTTACGGGCGGCCCGTGCACCTCACCCTTGACGGCCAGCGCCGCAAGGTATGGACGACCGCGCCCACCGTCGACGGCGCCCTGCGCCAGCTCGGGGTGCGGGCGGAGGGTGCGTACCTGTCGGCCTCGCGGTCCAAGCGGATCGCCCGCGAAGGGCTGCACCTCGACATCCGCACCGAGCGCACCGTCACGATCATGGCCGACGGCCGCGAGCGCACCATCCGTACGAACGCGGCGACGGTACGCGAGGCCGTCGAGCAGGCCGGGATCTCGCTGCGCGGCCAGGACACCACCTCCGTGCCGCCCGCCAGCTTCCCGCGCGACGGGCAGACCGTCACGGTCATGCGGGTCACCGGGAGCAAGGAGGTGCGCGAGGAGCCGATCGCCTTCGACGTCCAGCGCACCCAGGACGCCTCGCTGTACGCCGGTACGGAGGTCGTGGTGCAGCCGGGGCGGCAGGGCGCCCGCCGGGTCACGTACGCCCTGCGGACCGTGAACGGCGTGAAGCAGAGGCCGAAGCGGCTCAAGACGGAGCTCGTACGCGAGCCGCGGACGCAGATCGTCAAGGTCGGCACCAAGCAGCTGCCGTCCTCGGTGAGCGGTGCGGACGGGCTCAACTGGTCGGGTCTGGCGGCCTGCGAGTCGGGCGGGCGGCCGCACATCACGGATCCGTCCGGGACGTACGGGGGGCTCTACCAGTTCGATACGCGGACGTGGCAGGGGCTCGGGGGCAGTGGGCGGCCGCAGGATGCGCCGGCTTCGGAGCAGACGTATCGGGCGAAGAAGCTGTATGTCCAGCGGGGGGCGAGTCCTTGGCCCCATTGTGGGGGGCGGTTGCATGGGTGAGTCGGGGCCGCTTGTGGGTGCGGGTGCGTCGTGGCTGGGGTGGGTGGCGCCTGCGGCGGGCTGATTTCCCCTACCCGCCCCTTCCCGAAACCGGGGCTTCGCCCCGGGCCCCTTCAT
>NZ_JAEIMH010000190.1:0-2146 GCF_016464295.1 Streptomyces sp. N35
CGCCCCGCACCCCCACCGAGGGGGCGCGGGGCGTCAGAAGCCCGGTGGGGCGGCGGGCGCTCAGCCCTGCCAGGAGTGCGGGGCGCGGAAGCCCGGGGTGCGCTCCAGGCGGCGCCAGCCGGCCTTGTCGCGGCCGCGGGACGGGGCCGGAGCCTCGGGGGCCGCGGCGGCGCGTGCGAGCAGGATCGCCGTGATGGCCGCGAGCTCTTCGGGCTCGGCGTGACCCTTCTCGACGCGAAGGAGGTTGTCGGCAGGAGAAGTCATGGGGTTCGGATCTCCGTAAGGGGTGAGGCAGGAAGTCGGAGGCACCGCGTCACTGCGGCGGGTTGCCGTGCTTGCGCGACGGCAGATCGGCGTGCTTGTTGCGCAGCATCGCCAGGGACGAGATGAGGACCTGTCGGGTCTCGGACGGGTCGATGACGTCGTCCACGAGGCCGCGCTCGGCCGCGTAGTACGGGTGCATCAGCTCGGCCTTGTACTCCTTGACCATGCGCGCCCGCATCGCCTCCGGGTCCTCGGCCGCCGCGATCTGCCGGCGGAAGATGACGTTGGCGGCACCTTCGGCGCCCATCACCGCGATCTCGTTGGTGGGCCAGGCGTAGGTGAGGTCGGCACCGATGGACTGGGAGTCCATGACGATGTAGGCACCTCCGTACGCCTTGCGCAGGATCAGGGAGATCCGGGGCACGGTCGCGTTGCAGTAGGCGTAGAGCAGCTTGGCGCCGTGGCGGATGATTCCACCGTGCTCCTGGTCCACGCCGGGCAGGAAGCCGGGTACGTCCAGAAGAGTGACGATCGGGATATTGAAGGCGTCACACATCTGGACGAAGCGTGCGGCCTTCTCCGAGGCCTCGATGTCGAGCACGCCCGCGAGGGTCTGCGGCTGGTTGGCGACGATGCCGACCACCTGACCATCCAAACGCGCGAGGGCACAGACGATATTCCGCGCCCAGCGCTCGTGGACCTCGAGGTAGTCGCCGTCGTCGACGAGCTCCTCGATGACCTTGTGCATGTCGTACGGGCGGTTGCCGTCGGCCGGGACCAGGTCGAGGAGCACGTCCGAGCGGCGCTCGGCGGGGTCCTCGGAGGCTACGACCGGCGGGTTCTCGCGGTTGTTCGAGGGCAGCATCGAGATCAGGTAGCGGACCTCGGCGATGCAGGTCTCCTCGTCGTCGTACGCGAAGTGCGCGACGCCCGAGGTCTCGGCGTGCACGTCCGCGCCGCCCAGGCCGTTCTGCGTGATCTCCTCGCCGGTGACCGCCTTGACGACGTCGGGTCCGGTGATGAACATCTGCGAGGTCTCGCGGACCATGAAGACGAAGTCCGTGAGGGCGGGGCTGTAGGCCGCGCCGCCCGCGCACGGGCCGAGCATGACGCTGATCTGCGGGATCACGCCGCTGGCCCGGGTGTTGCGCTGGAAGATGCCGCCGTAGCCGGCGAGCGCGGAGACGCCCTCCTGGATACGGGCGCCGGCGCCGTCGTTGAGGGAGACCAGCGGCGCACCGGCCGCGATGGCCATGTCCATGATCTTGTGGATCTTGGTGGCGTGGGCCTCGCCGAGGGCGCCGCCGAAGATCCGGAAGTCATGCGCGTAGACGAAGACCGTGCGGCCCTCGACCGTGCCCCAGCCGGTGATGACACCGTCGGTGTAGGGCTTCTTGTTCTCCAGGCCGAACCCGGTCGCCCGGTGCCGGCGCAGCTGCTCGACCTCCTGGAAGGAGCCCGCGTCCAGGAGCAGCTCGATGCGCTCGCGCGCGGTCAGCTTGCCCTTGGCGTGCTGGGCCTCGGTGGCCTTCTCGCTCGGTCCGGCGACGGCCTTGGCACGGATCGCGTGCAGCTCGGCCACGCGGCCACGGGCGTCGGTGGGCTCGCCGCCGGCAAAAGCAGCCTCATCCAAAACGGTCATGTAGCGACCTTACGAAGCACCCATGGGGAAACGGTCCGTCGACTTCGCACAGTCTCCGGCCCGTTTTCCTGGTACCCCCGGACAGAAGCCCACTTCAGTGCAGGGCAACCGACTGCTCAAGGGGTGGCCACGTTGTAGAGGTCACACAATGGCCTCAGGGAGGGGCGGACCGCAGGCACGTTACGCCATGCGGGTCGCGACACGGGCCCGGATCGCACAGCTGTTGAAAGTTAAACCAAA
>NZ_JAEIMH010000191.1:0-1806 GCF_016464295.1 Streptomyces sp. N35
GCCCCCCCCGCCGACGACCTGGAGGCCGCCGCGACCACGGCCCGTACCCGGGGCGACCGGGGCCGGGCGGCCGAACTGGCACTGCTCGCGGCCCGCCGCACACCTGCCGTCCTGGACCAACAGGCCGCTGTCGTACGAAGGTTCGTCACCGCCGCCGAAGACGCCGGCCGCGCGGGCCGGGTCGGCCTCGCCCGACGGGCGGCGGCCGAGGGCCTCGCCCACTCGACGGACGCCGGCGAGCGGGTCCGCGCGCTGCTCGCGATCCTGGACGCAGCCGGACAGGCGCTCGACGATCTGGACGAGGTCTTCGCCCGGGCGGCCGACGAAACCGCCGGTGACCCGGCGCTGTTGGCCGCCGTGCAGCTGCGGCTCGCCTGGAAAGCGAACCTCTGCGACGGGGATCCGGTACGGGCGCGTGGTGCGGCCGCACGCGCCGCGGCGCTCGCCGGCCGCGCCGAGGACGCCAGGACCTCCGTCCTCGCGCTCACCATGCAGGCCCGTCTCGAACGCATCCTCGGTTCTCCGCATGCCGAAGCGACCTTGGAACGTGCGCTGGGCGCCGCGGTGCCGGCCGAGCCCGTCGGCGTACGCAATCAGCCGCGCTATCTGCGGATCCGGCACGACCTGTTCGACGACCGCCTGGAGCGGGCGCGCGACGGACTGCTCGCTCTGCTTCCGGTGGTCGAGCGGTCCGGGGAGACCGAGGACCTGGTCGAAGTGCTGCGCAGCCTGGCCGAGACGGAGACCCGGGCGGGGCGCTGTACGGCTGCTCTGCGGTATGCGGACCGGGTGCTGCGGATCACCGCCGAGGCGGGCATCTCGCCCGGGCCTTCCTGGTATTCGGCGGCCTTCGCGGAGGCGGCGGGCGGGTCCTTCGAACGGGCCCGTGCGTTCGCGGGGCGTGGCGCCCGGGCCTCCGAGGAGGAGCACGACCAGGTGTTCCTCTCCCGGAACCTGCATGTACTCGGCCTGGTGCAGCTGGTCACCGGCAGCGCGGCCGACGCCGTGGAACAGCTCCTGCGGGTGCGCGCGGCCCAGACAGCGCAGCAGTTCGCCGATCCCTCCCTGCTGCGCTGGCCGGGCGATCTCGCGGAGGCCCTGGCGGTCACGGGGCGTGGGGTGGAGGCGGAGCGGCTGATCCAGCAGTACGCGGGTGTGGCACGGGAGTTGGGTCGGGACAGCACCCTCGGTGCGCTCGACCGGGCCCGGGCGGTAGGGCTCACGATGCGCGGGGAGGCGGATGCGGCGGCGGGGCTTCTCGGGGCGGCGGCGGAGCGCTTCGAGGGGCTCGGGCTGCCGCTGGAACAGGGCCGCTGCCTCTGGCTGCTGTCCCGCACCCGGCTGCGGCAGCGGCGCAGGGCCGGGGCGCGTCTGGCGCTCACCGAGGCGCTTGTGCTGTTCGACGGTGCGGGGGCGCGTGCGTGGTCGGGGTTGGTGAGTGAGGCGCTCGGCCGGCTCGATGCGGGTGGTGTCGTACGGGTTTCCGCGGATGGACTGACCACGGCGGAGGAGCAGTTGGCGGGTGTGGTCGCCGAAGGGGCCAGCAATCGGGAGGCGGCGGCGCGGTTGCACCTGAGTGTCAAGACCGTAGAGACGATGCTCACCCGGATCTACCGCAAGCTCGGCGTCCAGTCGCGGGCGCAGTTGGCTGCGGCGCGGGCGGTCCGGTCCTGAGCGGCCGCTCGCGCCGGGCCTGGGGCTGGCCGTCCGCTCGGGCCTGTGGGGCTGATGTCACGGGGGCGCCGCCCCCCGGGCCCCGCTGGGGGGTTTCTCCCCCCCGCCCCCCCTGGTGGGGGGTGTTCCTTC
>NZ_JAEIMH010000192.1:0-1542 GCF_016464295.1 Streptomyces sp. N35
CGGCACCGCCCCGCAGGCCGGCGCCGCCCCCGCCACCGCGGTCGCGCCCCCCGCGGGGCCCCTGCTGCCGGCCGGCGCGCTCGTCGCGCTCGTGCTCACCGACTGGACCACCGCGGTGGCGTTCGCGGTCGGGATGCCGCTGCTCGCCCTGCTGCTGCGGCTGTTCGTACGGGCCTCCGGCGACAGCAGCGAGCGGTATCTGGCCGCGCAAGGGCTGATCGCCGGGCGGCTCGTCGAGGCGGTACGGGGCGCCCGTACGGTCGCCGCCGCCGACACCCGGGACCGTGAAGCCGCCCGTATCCTCGCGCCGTTGCCCGAACTGCGCCGCCAGGGTCTGCGGATGTGGCGGGTCCAGGGCCGCTCCACCGCGCAGGCCGCGACGCTCCTTCCGCTGCTCCAGCTCAGTGTGCTCGCCGTTGCCGGACTCCGGGTCGCGGCCGGCGAGCTGAGCGTGGGCGGGCTGTTCGCGGCGTGGCGCTATGCGGTGCTCGCGACCGGGATCGGGGCGTTCGTAGGGCAGTTGAACGCGCTCGTGCGCGCCCGGCGGGCGGCGGACCGGCTCCAGGAGATCCTCGACCTGCCGGCGCCTCGCCATGGAGCTTCGCAACTCCCGTCCGGAACAGGCTCGTTGGAGTTCCGGAATGCCGTCGTACAGCATGGCGGCCGCACAGTCCTGAACGTTCCCGCGCTCCGCCTGCCCGGTGGCTCGGTCACCGCCGTCGTGGGGCGCTCCGGCAGCGGCAAGTCCTCGCTCGCCGCGCTCGCCGGACGGCTCGAGGACCCGTCCGCGGGGAGTGTGCTGCTCGACGGTGTCCCCCTGCCCGCGCTCACCCATACCGCCCTGCGCACGGCGGTCACGCAGGCGTTCGCCCGCCCCGAACTGGTCGGGGCCACCGTGCGCGACACGATCGCGCTCGGGGTGCGCGATCCCGGTGAGGCCCGGGTCGTGCAGGCCGCGCGCGAAGCCTGCGCGCATGCCTTCGTGCGCCGGCTGCCC
Source organism: Streptomyces sp. N35 (assembly GCF_016464295.1). Classification (NCBI taxonomy): domain Bacteria; kingdom Bacillati; phylum Actinomycetota; class Actinomycetes; order Kitasatosporales; family Streptomycetaceae; genus Streptomyces; species Streptomyces sp. N35. The sequence continues at coordinate 998 of NZ_JAEIMH010000192.1, forward strand.
GCGGGCTACGCCACGCCCTGTCCGTCGGCCCCGCTCTCCGGCGGCGAACGTCAACGCCTGGGTCTGGCGCGCGCGTTCACCCGGCCCGGCCGCCTCCTCATCCTGGACGACGCGCTCTCGGGTCTCGACTCCGCTACGGCGGCCCGGGTCGGAGAGGTCCTCTTCCGGCCGTCACCGTCCCACGCCCGCCTGGTGGTGGGCCACCCCCCGCGGGAGGGCGGCCCCCCGGGCCGGGGGGGGGGGGTGGAGGGGGGGGGGGGGGGGGCGGGGGGGCCCCATGCCGAGCTGTGGGGGGATCCGGCGTATCGGGAGGTGTTCGGGGGTGGGGAGTAGGCGCTGGGGGGTCCGGGTGGCGTCGGCGGAGAGCCGACGGGCGGACGGCGAGGACGTGTTCGCGGGTCGCGCGAACGAGACGGCCGTCCCGGCGGGGGAGACCCCCGCCGGGCAGATGCCCGCCCCGCGGCCCTCTGTTGCCGGCCCGTCCGGTCCTGGGCCGTCCGGTCCTGGGCCGTCCGGTCCTGGGCCGTCCGGGCCTGGGCCGTCCG
>NZ_JAEIMH010000193.1:0-1459 GCF_016464295.1 Streptomyces sp. N35
GGGGGGGGGGGGGGGCGGCCTCGTTGCTGGGTGGGGGGGGGGGGGGGCGCGGGTGGGCGCCTGCGGCGGGCGGACTCCCCTACCCGCCCCTTCCCGAAACCGGGACTGCGCCCCGGACCCCATGGGCGGCGAGGGGAGGCGGAGGCAAACCCAAGCGGAGGCGAGGGCTCGGTGAGCCGGGGGCGCGCCCATCGGGGGACCTGGTGTTTGAACTGTGGGCGATTTGGGATGGTATGCGGTGAACATTTGGTCCCCCGATGGGGTTGGGGGGCTTGGGGGCGTTGGGGGGTGCGGGTGCGTGCGGGTGCGGTTGGGACGTATGGAGGGTGGCTGAGGTGCGTGGGTGGTTGCGCGGACCTCGTGCGGGTTCGTTGTCGGCTGTCCCGCCGTCGGGCTTCCGTTCTCCTATTGCTGTGAGAGATAGGGGAATGGGCTTTGCCGTGAGAGGTGGGGGGCGGCCGTTTCCGCGAGAGGTGGGAGGTGGCCGTTTCCGCGAGAGGTGGGCGGGGCCGTTTCCGTGAGAGATGGGGAATGGGCTTTGCCGTGAGAGGTGGGAGGTGGCCGTTTCCGCGAGAGGTGGGCGGGGCCGTTTCCGTGAGGGGTGGGGAATGGGCGTTGCCGTGGAGGTGAAGAGGGAGGGGCGTTGCTGTGAGGGGTGGGGGCGGCGGAGGGCGAACCGGGCGAGGGCAGGCGGCTGAACAAGGCGGAGGCTCCGCATCGGGCCCCCTGGGCGGCAGGGCCGGGCGGCCGGGCGGGGCAGGCGGCCAGGCGGGGCGGGGCTTCCACCGGCGGCCCAGCTCAGACCGCAACGGTGGGCACCCGGGGGGGGCTCCGCCCCCTGCACCCCCTTGGGGCTTCGCCCCTCACCCCCACCGGGGGCTCCGCCCCCGAACCCCGGCCCCTCGGACCCCGGCACTCCCGGACCCCGGCACCCTCGAACCCAGCACCCCCGGACCTCGGCACCCCGAACCCCAGCACTCCCGAACCTCGGGACCCCGGACCCCGGCACTCCCGGACCCCGGCACCCTCGAACCCAGCACCCCCGAACCCCAGCACCCTCGCACCCCGGCACCCCGAACCCCAGCACCCCCGGACCCCGACACCCCGAACCCCAGCACCCCGGACCCGAACCCTGGCACCCCCGGCGCCCAGCACTCCCGATCCCTGGCACCCCCGGCCCCCAGCACTCCCGATCCCTGGCACCCCCGCCCCGGACCTCGGCACTCCCGAACCCTCGCACCTCCGGACCCCGGCACTCCCGAACCTCGGGACCCCGGACCCCGGCACTCCCGAACCCTGGCACCCCCGCCCCGGACCTCGGCACTCCCGAACCTCGCACCTCCGGACCCCGGCACTCCCGAACCTCGGGACCCCGGACCCCGGCCCCCCCCCCCCCCGGCACCCCGCCCCCCCCCGCCCCCCCCCCCCCGCGCCCCCCCCCCCCCCCCCCCCCCCCCCC
>NZ_JAEIMH010000194.1:0-1449 GCF_016464295.1 Streptomyces sp. N35
CCCCGTCGGGGGGCGGCGCCGCCCGCCGCTTCGTCCGCCTCGGCACGGGCGGTGCGCGCCTCGGCGAGCCCGGCCTCGGTCTCCTCGGCGAAGGCGCGGGCGGCGGTGGCGGTCTCTTCGAGCTCCGCGAGCCGACCCGCCGGGCAGCCCGCACGCCAGGAGGAGAGCCGCGCGGCGAGCTCGCGGTCCTTGCCGAGGCGGGCGGCGAGCGCGCGGATCTCCTCGTCGCGCCGGGTGGCGCGGGCGCGCAGCGTCTGCCGCTCCTCGTCCGCGGCCTGTTCGTCGTGCATGGCCGGGTTCGGCGGTACGAGGAAGACGGCCGCCTCGCCGTCCTGCTCGGCCGGTGTCGGCGCGAGCAGCGCGGCGGCCGTGCCGACGGCCACGGCGGACCGCGGCAACAGGGCGGCCGCGCCCAGGACTTCCCGTGCCCGGGCGTGGGTGTCGGGGTCGGTGATCACCACGCCGTCGACCAGCTCGGGGCGTGCGGCAAGGACGCGGGCGTGGTCGGCGGGCGCGACGGCCTGGGCGAGGTAGCGCCAGCCCGGCAGCGCGGGGATGCCGTGCTCGCCGAGGTACTCGACGGTGGCCAGGACGTCGGGTCCTGGCGGCAGCAGTCCGCCGTCGCCGAGCGCGCCGAGGATCCGGGAGTCGTCGGCCGCGGCGGTGCGCAGGTCGAACAGCTGGCGCTCGGCGGCGGCCACACCGGACTCGAGGAGCTCCTTGAGCTCATCGGCGTAGCGGTCCAACTCGGGGGCGGTGAGCTGCCCTTGGGTGCCCTCGCCCTCGGCGCCGTCCGTGCGCGGCTTCGGCACTGCCCCGCGTACGGCATCGGTGGAGGACACTCCCCCGCGCACGGCATCGGCGGAGGGCAGCCCGAGCAGCTCGACAAGGCGCTCCTCGGCGGCGGGCGCATCGGCCGGGCGCCCCCCGGCCTCGTACGGCCGGGGAGCCGCGTCGGGGGCGTCGGCGGCGCGGGCTGCGGTGAGCTCGGCGCGCGCCTCGACGGATGCGGCTTCGCGAGCCTGGTCGCCGGTGACGCGGGCGGCCTCACGGGCCGTGTCCCAGGCGGCGACGGTGGTCTTCTCGGCGTCGCTCGCGGCCAGTGCGGCGCGCGCCGGGTCGGCGTCCGGGGCGGTGTCGTCCAGCCAGCCGGCCCGTACCGCCTCGGCGGTCTCCTGCTCGACCTCGCTGAGCCGCTGCTTCAGATGCCCGATCTCGCTGCGGGCACGCTGTGCGTCGGTGGCCGCGACGGTGGCGTCGCGGTGTGCGGCCTCGCCGGCCTCCTGGAGCGCGGCGGAGCGCTCCTCCTCCTCATTGGCCAGCTGTTCGGCGCCTTCGGCGGCGGTGTGCAGCGCGCGGACCAGGTCGGCGGCGGCCGTCGCGCGGGCGGCGAGTGCGGGCGCGGCGTCGCGCTCGGCCTCGCGGATCGCGACGGCCACGCGGGCGGAG
>NZ_JAEIMH010000195.1:0-1403 GCF_016464295.1 Streptomyces sp. N35
GACCGCCCGGTCTACGACACCCTCATGTCCGACCAACTGGACGCGGCCATCGAGCAGAACGGCAAGGGTGATCTGGGGGCGCTGCTTGCGGGTGGCGATACGTGGACGGTCGTCGGTTAGCTCGGCTCGCCTGTCGGCTCAACCGGCTGTGCGGTGAGGGGCGTTCGCTTCGGCGGGCGCCCCTTCCGCATGCCTGCGCTGTACGTCAGAGCCTCATGCCTCCGCTGTACGTCAGAGCTCCTTGGCCAGCCCGAGGAAGCGCTCCCGCCCCTTCTCGATGCGCCACAGGAACAGGCCGCTGCCGATGTCGAGGGCGTGGGTGGACGGGCTGATCGTGATCGTCTTGGCCAGTCCCTTGTACGTGGCCTTCTCCACCCGGCCCACGATCGCGCCACGCTCGATCCGGCCGGGGCCGAGCGCCGACATCGCCGAGGCCAGGCACAGCACGGCGTCGTACGCCTCGACGGCATGGCGGTCGGCCCGGGCCACGTCGTAGCGCTCGCGGTACGCGGTCACGAATCCCTCGGCGCGCGGGAGTTCGGCCGGGTCCGTGAAGGTCGCGGTGAACGTCCAGCCGTCGGCGGCGTCGCCCGCGGCCGCCGGGGAGCCGGCGAGGGCCGGGTCGGGCGCCAGGCGCGGGCCCTTGGAGCCGGCCACGGCGGGGGAAAGGGGGGGGCCGGCCGCGCGCTCGGCCGAGACTCCCGCGTACACGACGGCCTGAGCTCCGGCGGTGAGCGCCGCCGTGGCCGCCGCGGTGAAGTCACCGCTGTCGGCGGCCACTTGGTGCACCGTGGCGCTCCCTCCGGACGGCGGGAACTCCTTCAGGGACCGCGCGAAACGCCAGCTCATCTCACCGCCCGACCGGTCCTCGACGACCGCTGTCCTGGTGACGGGTTCGACGGCCGACAGAAACAGGGTCATCGCGCTGGGCTGGGTGTTGAGGTCGGGGCAGAGCTTCAGGAGGCCGCGGCGCTGGGTCGCGTCCAGCTCGCCGGCGAGCGGCGTGGTGAGCAGCAGCGGCATGGACACCACCTGATACGTGGCGGCGATAGCCCGTACGGCCGCTTCAGAGGCCGGACCGAGCACCGCCACCACCCGCTTGTCCTGGACCAGTTGACGGGCCGCGCGCTTGGCCCGCGCGGGGTCGGCGGCGTCCCCGCCCACGTGGAGGTCGAGGTCGAAGAGCCGGTCGGCACGTCCGTTGTGCCGCGCGACCGCGAGCGCCGCACCACGGCCGGTCGCGCTCTCCCGCTCGGCATGCACCCCGATCCCATACCGCGGCAAGGGCCCACCGCCCCCGGCCGCCCCCGTTCCACCAGCCCCGTCCCCGCCCCTCGCCCCCCACGCCCCTCCCCCCCCCCCCCGCGCCACCCCCCCCCCCCCCCCCACGCCGAGCCGGCGGG
>NZ_JAEIMH010000196.1:0-1363 GCF_016464295.1 Streptomyces sp. N35
GAGCAGCCTGACCCCCGGAGCCCCCGTGCCTGGCTCATCATGTTGACGTCCATGTGAACAGAGGGGACTGAACCGTCCCAACCGTCCCTGCGCAGTGCTGACCAGCACGAATCCCGGGACGGTCAGGGCGGAGCCCGGGACGGTGGGGACGCAACCGTCCCACCCCGAACAGGCCCCTGACCAGTGCAAACGCGGCGGCAGGGACGAAGGGGACGGTAGGGACGCAGAAATCCCCACCCTTCACACCTGCACGGCCTGCGGCCAGCCCATGGGGGTGACGGAGCCCCGGCCAGACCACCCACCCCACCTGCGGCACCGCCGCAGCCTGAACCACCGCCTGCGTACCAACCGAACAACGCGGTCAGCCCCGACACCCCACACGGTGCCGGGGCTGATGCATGTCACCCAAGGAGACACCTGTGTCCGACTACATCCACGACCCGGAGGACGTGGCCGAGTTGAAGGCCTTCGCGGCCCGCAACGGCATCACCACCCGCGCAGCCACCCTCGATCCGGCACGCGGCCCCGAACTCGTCACCGACCTCGCAGGCATACGCCGCATGGCCGACCTATCGCCGCTTGGCCCCGAGATTGCGCACCGCATCCTCGACGCCCTCAACGTGCCCCGAAAGACCAACACGAGCAAGGAGTGATCACATGAATCAGCCCGACCCCGCCGAGCACATCCCCGACCGTGCGGACAGCATGCAGGCCAAGGCCGAGCGGCTGATGGAACTGTTCGCCCGCGCCGACGAGAACGGCGCCATCCACCCCGCCCTCGGGACAGCTGTCGCCCCGGACGACGACGGCACCCCCGGCCCCGAAGCGCGGGTTCCCGAGCCTGCCGATGCGGGCAGCGCCGAGGCGATTCGCGCCGCCGAGCAGTCTGGTGACTGGGCCACCGCTCAGCGCCTCAAGGCCGCCCGGCTGGTCGAGATCGCCGAGCGACTGAACGGGCCCGCGTGAGCACCCGCCCCCGCATGGTGCTGACAACGTTCGGGCCGCTCATCGTCGACCCCGCCACCGGTACCCCCACCCATCCGCCACACCACCTTGAGGAGACGACCGATGCCCCCCACCACGAAGACTCCGGCACCGTCGAAGACGCCCCCGGCAGCGGGAGCGACCGCCCCCGGGAACGAGACCGCTGACCCGCTCGCCACCGCCCAGGCCGCAGCCGAGCAGACAGCAGCCCAGGCCCGGCAGGCCGCCGAGACCCTGAAGGCCGCACGCGCCGAGAAGGTAGCCCAGGCCGCCGCCCGGCAGGCCGCCCGACAGCCGCACCTCGAAGCCTGGGAAGCCGAGCAGCACGCGTCGTGGCCCGCACGGTGGCGCGGCAAGACCGACCAGGCCTATCAGGCAT
>NZ_JAEIMH010000197.1:0-1321 GCF_016464295.1 Streptomyces sp. N35
GTGCGGCCCGCTTCAACTGGGAGTACGACGACGGCCGCGAACGGCTGCTCGCGCTCTACCAGAAGGGCAAGTTCTCAACAGGATTGCAACTCTAGGCATCCCTGACCTGCGGAAACGACCTCACGCAGCAGCCTGTTCGGCACCCTGGGGGATTTCTGGGGGATTTGAGCTCGGATGCTCGACCTTCGAGTCGGTGAACCACGCATCCATCGCAGCCAGGCCTCGTAGGCCCGCGCCGGGCATGAAATGAGCATAGTGCTCCAGCGTGATCGCTGGCTTCGCATGGCCAAGCCATTTCGAAACTGTCACGACCGACTCGCCAGCCTCAAGCTGGACGCTCGCGAACGTATGCCGCAGCACATGGAACATGTCCTCCCGGCGGACCTCGTACTTCGGATAGACCCGCGTCCTGCCCCCCGTTGTCACGCGCCGCTCGCCCACCGTCTCCAGCATGCCCGCCGCGGCCAAGGCGGGCTTCCACGTGTACTGGTTCCACGTACGCCCGTTGACCCTGTTGCCGTGGGTCGTTGTCACGACGAGTCGCACGGTACGAGGCTTGCGCTGCTGGCGTTCCAGATCGGTGGCCGGCGGCTCGGGGTTCGCCCACGGCAGCGTGCACTCAACCGCGGGGAATCGTTTCAGCGCGGCCCTGACGCGCTCGGCGAACTGGGCAGAGAACGGCACGCTGCGCACCTTGCCGCCCTTGGGCAGGCAGAAGTACGGGTCCTTACCCGCCCACTGAAGCTGCCGGCGGATATGGAGCATCTGGTTCTCGAAGTCGAAGTCCTCCTCGGCCAGTCCGAACACCTCGCCCTGGCGCAGGCCGAGCCCGAGGCCGAGATCGACGGCCAGCTGGTAGCGGTCCTGCACGCCTTCCCTGACCTTCGCGACAGTCTCCTGGGTCCACGCCTGCGCCTTCTTCTCCGCAGGCTTGGGCGGCTTGATCGTCTTGTGCTCGCGGAACGGATGCTTAGGCAGCCGCTTGTCATCAACGGCTGCGGAGAAGATCGACGAGAGGTGATTCCAGACGGTCAAGGCCGTGGTGGGCCCCACCTGTCCGAGCAGATCAGCACGGAACATGCGCAGCGTGCTTGCCGAGCGGCACTGGTTCAGCGACATGTGGCCGATCAGCGGGACGATGTGCGTCCACACGCGGCTACGCAGCGAGTTCCGCGTCGACACAGGGTCAGTGCGCGCCGGCCACCAGTGCATCTCGATGTAGTCGATCAGAAGGATCTCGCCATCACGCGGATCGAAGAACTCGCCACGGCGACTGTCGGTCTGCGCGTTCGCCAGCCATATCTTTGCGTCTTCGAGCCGG
>NZ_JAEIMH010000198.1:0-1282 GCF_016464295.1 Streptomyces sp. N35
TGACCCTTCGCGGGAACGGTGCCATTGCCCGAATGAGCAAGCACCCCACCCCGGCCCCGACCCACGACGAAACAGGAGGCGTAAACCCGGCACCCGCAGCTCTGCACACAACAGGGCACCGCCGGTCAGCGGGTCAGCCGGTCAGTCGCTCGGCTGTTCAGCCGGTCAGCCGGTCAGCCAGTAACCGGTAGCTAGTAGCCGCTCAACCCGTCATCCCCGCGCGCCCGCCCGCCCGACCGACAGCACAGCCGCCGCCACCTCATCCGGTCGGTCCAGCATCACCAGATGGCTCGAGTGCGGCGAGACGCGGAAGTCCGCTCCCAGGTCGTCGGCCAGCGCGCGTTGGCGCGCCAGCCAGTGCCGGCCCGTGCCCGCCGCGAGGACCGTGGCCGGCAAGGCGTCGGGCAGGGCGAACTGTCCCCGTACGCTGAGCAGTTGGGCCGCCACATCCGTATACGTGGCGTACTCGGTCAGCAGCGCCCGAAGCGAGCGGCTCGTGGAGTAGGTGCGCCGGACGAGCCCGTACGGAGCCGGATCACCACCGCGCCCGGCGCGCGTCAGCCGGAACGCGGCCCGCCGCCCGGGCGGGCCCAGGGCGTACGGCACCCCGGCCGCACCCAGCACCCCCGCGGCAATCCGCGTGAGCCCGGTGCGCAGAGCCGGCGCCGGGCGCGGCCGCGCGGCCGTCTCGACGCTGGAGTCGATCAGGACCAGGCCTGCCGTACGCGCGGGGTGCAGCCGGGCGAAGGCCTCGGCATGGAAGCCGCCGAGGGAGTGGCCGGCCACCGTGGCGGGCCCGCTCAGCCCGCACGCGTCGAGCACCCGGGCGATCCGGTCCGCCTCACCGGTCAGCGACGGGTCCACGGCCGCCGGTCCGCTGAGGCCGAGCCCGGGGCGGTCGAAGCGGACCACCGTACGGTGCGGGGCGAGCAGGCGGGCCACCGCGTCCCAGTCGAACCACGCCATCCCGAGCCCGGCGGTGAGCACACACACCGGCCCGCTGCCCTCCACCACGACGTGGTGCGGCACCCCACCGATACGCACGAACGTCCCGGGCACCTCACGCACCTCCGACACCTCACATACCTCTGACACCCCGGACACCCTCAGCGCCTCTGACACCTCGCGCACCTCCGACACCTCTGGCACTCCGGACACCCGCAGCGCCTCCGGCACCCCGGACACCCCCAGCACCTCACGCTCCCCGCCCGCCCGCGCCGACCACCCACGCCCCCCCCCGGCCCACACCCCCACTCACCCGCGCCGACCACCCACGCCCCCC
>NZ_JAEIMH010000199.1:0-1246 GCF_016464295.1 Streptomyces sp. N35
CCGGGGGAGGCCCGATGAAGTTCGATATGGGTGCGTCCGTGTTGTCGAATCTGCGGTCGCAGTCGCAGGGTTCGAGTGATGATCTGGGGTCGTTGATCCGGCAGTTGATTGCTGCGGCGCAGCCGTTGGAGGGTCGTTTCAACGGTTCGGGCAAGGCGGCGTTCGATGCGTTCAAGAGCAATTCGGATGAGATCACGGCGGCGTTGAACGGGGCGTTGTCGGCGATTTTGGGTGGTCAGTCGGGGATGGACTCGTCGTTCGCGACGGGTGATCAGGAGTCGGCGGACAATGCCCGCTCGAACATGGCTGCCGCGAACTTCGACGCTGCTCGCTTCGGCGGACGCTGATCTACGGGGGTTTGACTGTTATGGCTTCGAATGCTGATCGTCGCTCGTATGACATGGCGGCGTCGTCGGACGCGCAGGGCAACATTCAGGGTGTGATCGCGCGTCTGGAGCAGGTGATCACGGATCGGGACCGTGCGGTGAAGGCGGCGATGGCCGACTTCCAGGCGGACGGGGTGTCGGACTCGTATCACGACAAGGAGCTGCGCTGGAATCGCGCGTCGAGTGAGGTCCGGTCGATTATTCAGCTGCTGAAGACGACGTTGGAGAAGAACGACGGCACTGCGCAGCAGACGTTGCAGCGCGCGAAGGCCGCTGTCGATTCCATCGGCTGAGAACGGTTCGGGGGTAGCTGGTGTCGGGCTGGGATATCCGTCCGCAGGGTGTTCAGGGTGTGTTGAAGACCACCGGGGAGACGGCGGGTGGGATCGAGAAGCAGGCCACCGCGTTTGGTGAGCACCTGAAGTCGGCCGCCACGTCTGCGGGCACGATCGCCGCCGAAGGTGCGGAGGGTGCTGACCAGGGTGGTCTGGTGGCCTTGGCGTTGTCGCAGTTCGCGGAGCATGCGGCGAAGGACATCAAGTTCGTGGCGGCCAGGGCGGGTAAGTCGTTGACCGGTGCGGTCGAGGCCACGACGGCGTATCTGAACGGGGATGTGGAGATGGCTGCCGAGGCGCAGCGCAAGGCGCTGTCCGCACCCGATATCGATCTGGGTAAGCCGGGGGTGCAGGAAGGATGATCTCTCCTTCTGCGGTTCCGCAGTTCACCGGCGACCTCGGCACCCTTGAGACCGCGGTGACGGGGCTGGGTAAGGATGCGGGTGCGATCCGTAAGACCGGATCCGATGTGCACACCCAGTTCCAGGGCCTGTCCGCCTACTACACCGCCCCCGAGGCGGAGCA
>NZ_JAEIMH010000002.1:0-5909 GCF_016464295.1 Streptomyces sp. N35
GAACGCACGAACGGAGGGGGGAGGAGGGGGGGGGGGGGGGCGCGCCGATGTTATCGGGAAGGGGCGGGTAGGGGAAAAAGCCCGCCGCAGCCGGGCCGCACCCGACCACGAGCCCGCACCGGGCAGCCGGCACCACGAACCCGCACCGGGCAGCCGACCCCTACGGCACCACGGACCCCGACGTCCGGTCCGGGTCGTCGACCCCCGTAGCCGCTTCCAGTTCCGCCGCCGCAAGCTCCGCAGCCGCCAGCTCCGCAGGCCGCTGCCACCCCCGCGACCCCCGCGCCAGCAGCCACGCCGTCGTCTCCTCCGCCGGCATCGCCGCCGCGACCAGCCAGCCCTGGACCGCGTCGCAGCCCAGATCGCGCAGTCGCTCCCAGGTCTCGTCGTCCTCGACGCCCTCGGCGACCACGACCAGGTTGAGCGAGTGGGCGAGGTCGACGGTGCAGCGGACGATCTCCGCGTCCTCCGGGTCGACCGCGAGGCGGGCGACGAACGAGCGGTCGATCTTGAGCTCGCTCACCGGGAGCCGGCGCAGGTGGACCAGGGAGGAGTAGCCCGTGCCGAAGTCGTCGAGCGACATCTTCACGCCGTGGCCGGTGAGCCCGGCCAGAGTGTCGGCGGCGCGCTGCGGGTCCTCGAGGAGGACATGCTCGGTGATCTCCAGCTGGAGGGCGCCGGCGGGCACTCCGTGGCGGGCCAGGCGCGCGGCCACCGAACCGGCGAAACCGGGGGTGTGGACGTCGCGCGGCGAGACGTTCACCGCGACGGGGACCTTCAGGCCCTGCGCGTGCCAGATCGCCACCTGCGCGAGAGCCGTGTCCAGGACGTACTCGGTCAGGTGGGGCATCAGGCCCGAGGACTCGGCGATCGCGATGAACTCGTCCGGCGGGACCTTGCCGCGCTCGGGATGCACCCACCGCACGAGCGCTTCGAGGCCCGCGACCTGACCGTCGAAACGGACCTTGGGCTGGTAGTGCAGTTCGACATCGCCGGCGTCGAGCGCGCGGCGCAGATCGCCCAACAGGCCGAGGCGGTCGGGGGTGTTGGAGTCCCGCTTCGACTCGTAGACCTCGACGCCCGTGCGGTCCACCTTGGCCTGGTACATCGCCACGTCCGCGCGGCGCAGGAGACCTTCGGCGTCGAGTGCGTGGTCCGGGTAGACGGCGAGGCCCGCGCTCGCCTCGAGGACGAGGGTGAGGCCGTCGAGGTCGAGGGGCGAGCTGAGTTCGGCGACGAGGACGCGCGCGATGCGCTTGGCCGTGGTCGTCGAGTCGCAGGTGGGCAGCAGCACGGCGAACTCGTCACCGCCGAGGCGGGCGGCCTCCGCGCCCTTGGGCAGGGCGAGTTGGAGGCGGTCGGCGATCTGCAGCAGCAGCCGGTCACCGGCGAGATGGCCGAGCGTGTCATTGACCGAGCGGAAACGGTCGAGGTCGATCAGGACGAGGGCGGAACGCGCACCGATCCGTTCGGCGTCGTCCAGTGCCGCCCAGGTCCGCTCCAACAGCCACTGCCGGTTGGGCAGTCCGGTCAGCGGATCGCGCAACTGCTCCTCGGCCCGCGCCCGGGCGATCCACAGCGTCGAGTCCAGCGCCACGAGCGGGATCGCGAACAGCGGAAGAAGTACGGGCATCGCGACGGCGACCACACAGATGAGGGGCGCGATCCCGAGCAGCGCCACCCCCACGAGACCCTGCCGGATCATGGCGGTACGGGCGACCGTGGGCAGCCCGGCGGAGTGCGGGGCGTGCACGTACCAGAGCAGCAGACGGGTCACGAGCAGATACGCGCCCGCCACGAGCGCGACCTCCGGAAACGCCCACAGATCCCAGTCCTCGGGCGTCCAGGGCCGCTCGACCGTCGGCACCTCGCCGAAGGCCGCCATGACCAGCGCGCCCGCGCCGATGCCGAGTACATCGACCGCACCGTGCAGCAGACCCTGGCGCCAGCGGCGCCGGCGGGCCGCGCCGACCAGGACGATCACGGTGAGGCTGACCATTCCGGCCGGGACCCAGCCGTAGAGCAGCAGGACAGCAAGGGTGAGGGCGGCGCCCGAACCGGTGCCGCCCCACCACCGCTCACGTCCGAGCGCGACCAGATGGCCGACGATCACACCGACGAGTACGGCGAGCGACCAGCCGACGGTGGAACCCGGAAAGAGCGCGTGGTCCCCGGTCAGTGCGCTGTACACCCCCGCGCCGAGCACGACCGCGGCGACGGCCACCACGGCGGTGGGCAGCGCGGGCGTCCACAGCCCGGGCAGCCGGGACACCGGATCGGCGCTCTCGGTCGGTTTCATTCCCGTCCCTCTCACAGCCGGCGGTGCCCACGCCACGCGGCTCCTGCTTCTGAAGTCACCGCGTCCGAAACCAATTCCCTCACTCCTGTTGAGCAGGGGATGCCCCATCCGCAACTGGACACGGCAGGCGCACACCTCAACAGTAGGCCGCAGAAGGCTTCCACGGGCAGCCGTCGAGCACGGTTGCCCGAATGCGACCCGGCCACCCGTATGCATCTGGTATGCGCCGAACGGGTGGCCTTCAACCGCTACTCGGGTACCGGAAGTGCAACTTCCTGTGCGGCCTCCGGGCCCTGTCCGAGCAGGACCGCGAAGCCTTCCTCGTTCAGAACCGGCACCTTGAGCTGCATGGCCTTGTCGTACTTCGAACCAGGGTTGTCACCCACCACGACAAAGGACGTCTTCTTCGAAACCGAACCGGTCACCTTCGCGCCGCGGGTCTGCAGCGCCTCTTTTGCGCCATCACGCGTGTGGTGCTGCAGCGTGCCGGTGACGACGACGGTGAGTCCTTCGAGCGGGCGCGGTCCCTCGTCCTCGCCGCCTTCCTCCTCCATACGGACCCCGGCCGCGCGCCACTTGCGCAGGATCTCGCGGTGCCAGTCCTCGGCGAACCACTCCTTGAGCGCGGCGGCGATCGTCGGTCCGACACCGTCCGTGTTCGCCAGCTCCTCCTCACCGGCCTGCTCGATCCGCTCCAGGGAGCGGAACTCGCGGGCGAGCGCCTGGGCGGCGACCGGGCCGACATGACGGATCGAAAGACCGTTGATGATCCGTGCGAGAGGGCTTTCCTTGGCCTTCGCGATGTTCTCCAGGAGCGCTACCGCGTTCTTCTTCGGCTCGCCCTTCTGGTTGGCGAAGACCGTGACGATCTTCTCCTCGCCCGTCTTCGGGTCGCGCTTGGGCAACCCGCTGTCCTTGTCGAGGACATACGCCTTGATGGGCAGCAGATCCTCGATGGTCAGGTCGAACAGATCGCCCTCGTCCACCAGCGGCGGGGTCGACGGCTCGAGCGGGCCGGTGAGCGCGGCAGCGGCCACCGAGCCGAAGTGCTCGATGTCCAGGCACTCGCGCCCGGCCAGATAGGTCACGCGCTCCCTCAACTGGGCCGGACACGTCCGCGCGTTGGGGCAGCGCAGATCGATATCGCCTTCCTTCATCGGCCGCAGGGCCGTGCCGCACTCCGGGCACTCGGCGGGCATCACGAACTCCCGCTCGCTGCCGTCGCGCAGATCGACGACCGGGCCGAGGATCTCCGGGATGACATCGCCGGCCTTGCGCAGCACCACCGTGTCACCGATCAGGACGCCCTTGGCCTTGACGACCTCCTGGTTGTGCAGAGTGGCGAACTCGACCTCGGAACCGGCCACTTGGATCGGCGCGACCTGCGCGTACGGGGTCACGCGGCCGGTGCGTCCGACGCCGACGAGAATGTCCACCAGCTTGGTGTTGACCTCCTCCGGCGGGTACTTCCACGCGATCGCCCAGCGCGGTGCGCGCGCCGTCGAACCGAGCCGTCCCTGCAGGGGGATCTCGTCCAGCTTGACGACCACGCCGTCGATCTCGTGCTCGACGGAGTGCCGGTGCTCGCCGAAGTACGCGATGAACTCCCGTACCCCTTCGAGGTCTTCCACGACCTTGTTGTGCTGAGCGGTCGGCAGACCCCACTCCTCGAGCAGGTCGTACGCCTGGGAGAGGCGGGTGATCTCCAGGCCCTCGCGGGCGCCGATGCCGTGCACGACCATGTGCAGCGGGAGCGTGGCCGTGACCTTCGGGTCCTTCTGGCGCAGGGAACCGGCGGCGGAGTTACGGGGGTTGGCGTACGGCTCCTGGCCCGCGGCGACGCGCTTGGCGTTGAGCTCCTCGAACTTCTCCATCGGGAAGTAGACCTCGCCGCGGATCTCCACCAGATCCGGGATGCGCTTGCCCTCGAGGCGGTCCGGGATGTCGGCGATCGTGCGCACGTTGGGCGTGATGTCCTCGCCCTCGCGGCCATTGCCCCGGGTGGCCGCGCGGGTCAGCCGGCCCTTCTCGTACGTCAGGTTGACCGCGAGACCGTCGACCTTGAGTTCGCACAGGAAGTGGTAGTCGGTGGTGCCGACATCGTTCGCCACGCGGTTCGCCCAGGCGGCGAGTTCGGCGTCGTCGAAGGCATTGTCCAGGGAGAGCATCCGCTCGCGGTGCGTGACCGTGGCGAAGTCCGTCCGATAGTCGCCCGCGACCTTCTGGGTCGGTGACTCGGGCGTCCTGAGCTCCGGGTACTCGTCCTCCAGTGCCTCGAGCGAGCGCAACAGCCTGTCGAAGTCGGCGTCGCTGATGACCGGCTGGTCCTTCACGTAATACCGGAAGCGGTGTTCCTCGATCTGCTCCGCGATCTGCGCATGCTGCTCACGCGCCTCGCTGGGCACCGATGACGTACCGCCTGCCTGGTCCGTGCCGACCATCGCGTGTCCTCCCGCGTCTTTGAAAAACCAAGTCCCCGCTGGCCTGTCGTGCGTCGTCACCGCGGATCCCGTCACTCAGGGTTGTCGGCGAGCGAGCGAGCCGCCGCGACGCAGTGGGCGAGCGCCTTGCGGGCATACGAGGGCGAGGCCCCCGCGAGACCGCATGACGGCGTGACCACGACCGATTCCGCGAGCGATCCCGGATTCAGGCCGAGCCTGCGCCACAGCGTCCTGACACCCATGACGTTACTGGCAGGGTCCGACAATGCGGTGTCGGTGGACGGCACGACTCCCGCGAAGAGTTTCAGTCCCGCCTCCACGCCCTCGCCGATCGACTCCTCGTCACGTTCCGTGAGGAGTGACGCGTCGAAGGACACACCGGCCACGCCCGCGCGGCGCAGCAGGGCGAACGGGACGTCGGGCGCGCAGGTATGGACGATCGCGGGTCCCCCGTGCGCCTCGATCAGGCCGCGCAGGGTGGATTCCACCAGCTGACGGTCGACGGCGCGGTGGGTGCGGTAGCCGCTGGCGGACTTGATCTGTCCGCGCAGGACGGCGGTGAGCGAGGGCTCGTCGAGCTGCAGCACGACCTCGGCGCCGGGGATACGGCGGCGTACGTCGGCGACGTGCTGTTTGAGGCCCTCCTGCAGGGACCCCGCGAGATCACGCACGGCGCCCGGGTCGGAGAGCGCGGCCTCGCCGCCCCGGAGTTCGACCGCGGCGGCCAACGTCCAGGGTCCGACAGCCTGGATCTTCAGCGGACCCTCGTATCCCTGTGTGAACTCCTCCAGGGCGTCGAGGTCCTCGCCGAGCCAGGACCAGGCGCGGCGGGTGTCGCGGCCGGGGCGGTCGCCGAAGCGCCAGCCGCTCGGCTCCACGCGCGCGTACATCTCGACGAGCAGCCCGAGGGTGCGGCCGATCATGTCCGCGCCCGGGCCGCGGGCGGGGAGCTCGGGCAGGAAGGGGAAACGCTCGAAGGTCCCGGCGGCGGTCTTCGCGGCTTCACGGGCGTCGGTGCCGGGCATCGAGCCGACGCCGGTGGCAGGGCCCCAGGGGGTGGTGCGGTCTTCGGTCACCAGGCGAGGGTACGGAACTGAGCGGTGGGGGGGGGGGGGGGGGGGCGCGGCCCCCCCCCCCCCCCCCCCCCCGCGCCCCCCGCGCCCCCCCGC